>CAJQKX010000051.1 GCA_905479025.1 uncultured Paraglaciecola sp. | reverse complement strand
GCAACGGCACAGCCTTTCGAGTTTACCCCTATCCTGTGAGTTGCTCATGACACCTGCATGGAGACTGAAGCCTGCCACATTTGCGGCACAGCCTGACGCAAGCCCCTGCTCTGCCATAGGTGCAATGTTTTTTTCGTCCTTGCTGTTTGCCTGTAGCGATGCGATAAGTAATGGATTACCGCTATAGCGTTTTTTTTATTTTCTTGTCGACAGCAATAAATGAAAAATTTATACACATCTCATCATTACTACCAAAACCTCCGTAAATTGGGTATTCCCAGGGATTGGTATATTCGCATTCAATGCTGATCTTGTAATCTTTTAAATCTTTTTCAGGTAAGACTTTGGGTTTGTGAAAGGTGAAATTCCTTTGCCAGTTTAAATCCCAATTATTGATTGTTAGTAATCTTTCACGGTTACCCAATGGATCATCAAGAAATACTTTTCCGGCCTTTCCGTAGCTGTGCATATGTATATTTGCAGAGTGTAGTTCCAGGTTTTTTATTTCTTTGGATTTTATTTTAAGTATTGACAGAACCCGCCGTTGAATTTTCCTAAAATTTTCTGTTATTGAATAACTTGCTTCTTGTTTAGAGGGAATTACCATGGTTTTATTTCCCTTGCTATTTAACCATTTTCTATTTGTAATTGTTACAAAGAACCCGGGTTTTTTAACCTCTTTCTTCGTTATGAAGTGCATTGCGCTGTTTTTATCTGATTCGCCTGGAGCAAACGCTGAGTAATAATGCATTTGTGCGATGATTAATGCACCAGGTTCAATTGGAATGCCTGTGTCTTTAGGAAATTGAATGCCATTCATTCCTGGAGCCCAGTGTGAAAGAAAATTGATTCCACTATTTATTTTTCTGCTTAATCCATCTTCAAGTTTGTCTAATGCTGCACGCACACTGGGGTTGCCTAAGCGATCAGGTGCTCCCCCCCCGAAACATTCATAACCTGATCCTTCTTCCTCTGATTCCATTTTTCTTAAATGAGGAGCAATCTCGGGGGTAGCAGTAAATAATATTAAGTGGTGTATGACTTTTGCGTTTCCCGGTATGGCTCTTAACCCCGTAATATAAGTCTTCTCTTTCTCTGGCCATTCCATCAAGAAGCAGTGATAGTCGTCTTTTTTATTCTGATTAGGTAAATAACTGTTGCCATTGTTAACAATAACTTCTTTATCTGATTTAAATGTTGAATTCTGGGCGGTATAACTGAGTATATTTTTAACTTTTATTAAAGCATTGTTTCGTGCGTAATTGTTTTCTCCCCATTGTGTGAAAGTACGTATCTCTTCTTTATTGAGAGAGTAGTCATCCTCATATTGTATATGACTTGGCTCTGCCAGCCAGGGCGGCATTCGGCGCTCTTCTACAGCCGATACCATGGCCGGTCCAAATTTGTAAGCTGTCTCAGGATTTTCAAATGAAAATGATATGCCTGATTCGGAATGACACAGTAGACAATGATTTTGAAGTATTGGGGTAATATGTTCTTCAAAGGTAATGTCGGCAGTGGCTTTTAGGCATATCAGCGCCGCTGTTGTAATGACTAAGAGTGATTTGGTGATTCTCAACCTATCTGGCTTCCACTTGTTGCATAGCATTTATTAACTGACTTTTTGATTCAGAGTTGAGGTGAGATGCGTAACGAAAAACGACTTTACCTTCTTTGTTGACCAATAAAATCAATGGTACAGCAGATACATTTAGTTCTGTTAGCAGGTTAGAGCTTGCTTCTGTATAAAAGGCATGTTGATATTTTGAGTAGAGCGTGTGTTTTTGAATATAAGTTCTGGCATTTTCATCATTGTTATCATTGTTATCATTGTTATCAATGTTAATTGATGCAAAGTTTATCAGTGGAAATTGATCTAAAATCGGATCTAAATCCCATATGATACCCGCGCAGCTATGGCACCAGGGTGCCCAAAATTGAATTAGTGTAGGGCTTTGAGGCAATTGACTTTGTTTACCCTCCACGATAGTTTTGAGACTGTGATTTTTGGGTATTCGTTGTTCAGAGATTTGGTTTTTAGAAGAGTGTTCTTGATGCAACGGGTTTGATGGTTCTTTGGCCGCAAAGGTATTTTGAATCACAAGGGTGCTGGCAGTAATTGCCATAAACATGACTAAAGTAACTGGTACAGGCTTAAGTTTTTTCTTGGGAGTTCGTTGAGTTGTCATATCGTGTACGATTTATATGCTTGGGTTGAGTAATTGTTAGGATAATTATTATACAGAAGATGTAGCATTAGTCTTTACCTACGTAAATTGTTTGTGGGGTCTATATTCATTATTGTTGAAATAGACTTATTTATAAGACTATCTAATGCTGCTAATCAATGGAAAAAGTATAGCTTGAAAAGGTGGGAGACGTATCCTTACACTACGGTAGAAGCTACGGTAAAGGGCAGCTATTCCATACTTGCAGATTGTCGTATTAAAGGAAATTGGGCTAGCCTAGGTAAAACAAAGGGAAATTAATGGGTCCGTTGTAAGCGCTGGGGAGTTTTATCTTATTATGTAAAATACATTTACCAACTGCTCATAGCATTTTTTTGCTGAAAAGATTATTGAAAATTAGACTTGAGTCTTAGTTCCGGACCACCTTGAAATTTTCTGGACCCACTCTAGTTAGCCTATAAGTCGGTCCTACAGGAAAATCGCCTTTGATGACTTGAGTTTCACCGGTAGATCATTTCACTTCAATAGTGGATACGTTGCCAAACTCAGCCAGGCCAAAGTGAAGAGTTGGTGCATCAAATGATAGGTAGCCACCGCTGGTTTTGAGTTCTCGAATTTGCTTAAGTGAATCTTCAGGTCCGTAATGAATAATCACTTTGGTACCAATACCAAAGTGATTCCCTATATAGTCTCACAGTTCAATATCAATGCTGTTGCCAGAGTCCATTTGATTGAGATGAAAAATTGGCAAGACGTCAAAGGGGACTGTGATAATGTCCTGATCACCATCGCTATCTATATCGAGGAACGAGAATGCTCCTGCGGTTAGATGGCTGGTTAAACCAGCTTTTTCGGTTTGGTCAACAAAATGTTGGCCCTCTATATTGCGTAAGAATTTATTGGATGCCCATTCTTTTTTAATATTCACGCCATTAACTACATAGACATCCTGGCATTGATCGTTGTCGAGATCAGCAAAGCGTGAGCTCCAGGACCAACCGGTAACGTCCAAACCCCAATCGACAGAGTTTTCTGTAAAGCGCCCATCGGTTTCACAAGTAAACAGTAGATTTAGTCTTTTTACTACTTCGACATACGGAGTTTTTGGTTTTTCACTTTCCTTTACACGCTTCTCAAGGGTTGGCAAAGTTGGGCAAGTTCTTCCCATCGTGTTGAAAACAACGTGCAATATTTATTTTCCTCAGCCCCTTTCAATTAAGGTCGAGCCTTGAGACGGAATAGATTAGTGGTAATGCAATCTTTTTGGTCCAGGGGGTTGCAAGGTTCAGGCTGGCAAATGGCGTGGGTGCTTATACAGCTTAATGCAAGTTGGCTCTGAGCTCACAATGTTGTCGCCATTTGTTGCTGCTAATCTCCTTGCAGGCCTTTTCATTGGGTTTGAGGTTTAAGCGTGCTCGCTGACTGGGTTTGTTGCCTGTGGTCTGGGTGAGGAAAAGCTCCAGAGACAAGTCATTATTGATGTCAGCTGAGTCGTAACTCATGCTGGTGGAGCCGGATTTAAGTGATAGATTGTGTTCGCGCATAACCAGATTCAGTTCGCCAGAACCGTTACCAAAAAACAGACTATCCGGCACGCCAAAATCATTTGCAAAAATGATGTCCATATCACCATCCATATTCAGATCCGAAAATAATATCAAGAGTTTTGCTCCAGGCGGATCCGGTAAGAGTTCAGCTTGGTAACCAAGAAAACTTGGACGTAATAGTACGTTTCTGGATCGGTCGGTCGTGCGTCTATGTTCTTGCGTAACATAATTGCCGAGAGCGATTTCCAGCAGTCCATCCTTGTCGAGATCTCCAAAACCGACAGATAGTGCGAAGTCAGCCTCAACTTTGGGTAAAACGTGTAACTGGGTTGGTGGGAAATGACCTTGCTGGTTATACAATACAAAATTGCCTTTTTTAAATGCAGAAAAGAACACATCCAGCCATCATTGTTAAGGTCAACCCGCGCAGTAGTGAATATGGTTGTGTCCTCGAACCCATCAAACCCGAGACTGTGTTCGACGTAGTATTGCACCACATCCATTGCATATAAGCGAAGCTCGTTGTTGACTTTGATTAATAAATCGGTGCGCCCATCGTTATATACATCTCCGGTGGCGATGCCAGCTATTTATATAAACGGTAACAAACCGTGATGCATCGATGGACGCGGTAGGTAACCATCTATCCCCATTTGCACGCTGTCTGTGCGTCCGAAAGTTAATTCGTTGCCGCCCTGGCGATCATTATAGGGGCGGTGTTGTAC
>CAJQKX010000050.1 GCA_905479025.1 uncultured Paraglaciecola sp. | reverse complement strand
TAAAAAAAATATCAGTGCATATGGCTGGCTACCGGGCGCAGTGCTTATTGTTGGAGTCCCAGCCCTGATTGCTGCATTTTGGGTACAAAACATATATCTTCATTTAGCACTGGTAACGGTTTATCTGATTTCGGCAGGCGTTTATTTAGGTCCAAGCTTTGCTGCAGCGCAAACGCTGGCACCGATTAACATGCGCGCCATGTCGACAGCATTATTCTTTTTAATATTAAATTTGATAGCTCTTGGTGGAGGCCCAACTTATATTGGTCTCTTAAGCTCTGCATTAACCGAGCAATATGGTGAAGTGCATGCGTTACGCTTATCAATTACGACATTAGTTGTTCCTTATATACTGTCTATTATTGCATTCTTTTGGGCGGCCAAAACACTGCCTAAAGATTGGGCTGAGGCTGAAGCTCGTAACGAAAAAATGATGGCGAGTAACAAATCGACATCGACTTGAATTAATTGACAGCGTCGCGATATGTGCCCATGCCTTCTCAAAATGACGGATGTAAAACAGCAGGCTGGGTTTTAAACGATTTAGTCCCAGTCCCAAGGGCTGCTGTAGGCTATTTTGACACAGCCCCCGTTTCTTTTAACGAAGGGCTCTGCAAATAGCCACATTGCTAGTGTGGCATAGGCCTATGTAGTACAGAAATAAATTGCAACATATAAAAAAGTTGCGGTCTTTGAATTTTAATGGGCCAACACTCTTTTTACATACCCGTTAGGATAAACTGTAATTCAAGTCAGACATTTAGGCGTAAAGTCTCTTGGTTTACAGCTCTGACCAAGCAAATGCGATGATCCTACTCAAAAAACCAGCTGCAATATAGAAGTTTAAACGACAATTCATACTCTTCGTTATTTGTTTTGAGCTGAAGCCTTGCGAAAAATATAAGTGAGTAAACATCAATATGTGTTTGTCTCAAAAGCCCATTTTCTGTCGTTCAATATACGGACTTAAAAAGCAAGGACTACAGAGCCGACGTTGAACATGCCCTTTTGTCTCCTCTTACTATTTGATTTTTTCCTAATCTCGCGAGTTCAGGAGCGCTCTTAAGAGATAAAGCCAGTATTGACTCATTCTAGGACTGTTGTATAGGGCATGAATAGTGTTTATTCTGATTGTAGTAAATCAAATTTAAATAGGATTATGTGCATGCATGAGATTGATACTGATTACTTAATTGTTGGCGCGGGCGCACTTGGCTTAGCTTTTGCGGACTCGTTGCTCGAATATGGCGATGGACATATTACTTTTGTTGATCAGCATGCAAAGCCCGGTGGGCACTGGAATGTCGCTTATCCATTTGTGACACTGCATCAGCCTAGCGCAACTTATGGGCTCAATTCGATGAGTCTTGGGGATGAGCTTATGGACACAGATGGTCCCAACAAAGGTTTTTACAAGCTCGCGACAGGCACACAAGTACTGGGTTATTTTGAGCGTGCTATGCAAGAACGTTTCATCCCAAGCGGGCGCGTTAGTTACTATCCTATGTCTAAGTATCAATCAGGCACTAACGGCGAGCATACTATTGTGTCCAATATTTCTGGAAAAAAAACCCGTGTCAATATTCGTCGTAAACTGGTCGATGGCAGTGCTTGGAGCGCTTCTGTACCTGCCACTCATAAACGCAAGTTTAAGATCACTGATGGTGTGCGTTTGACCACACCGGGCAAACTCCCTGAAACATGGATCACCGATGCCAAGGTCCCTGAACATTATGTCATAATGGGCGGGGGGAAAACGGCTATGGATGTTGGCGTTTGGCTTATGAACATGGGTGTTGAAGCCTCAAAAATAAGTTGGGTTCGCCCTCGTGAAACCTGGTTGATCAACCGAGCGTCTACCCAACCCGGCTCAAAGTTCGCAGGGAACACTGTTGGTTGGCAGCTAGAACAAATGCGCATTGGCGCAACGGCCACCAGCGGCGATGAAATATTTCTGCACTTGGAAAAACATGGGCATATGCTTCGTCTCGACCAAAATAGCCTGCCAAGCAAGTTTCATTATCCAACGATATCTCAAGGCGAGGTCGATTTACTACGAAAAATCGAACATGTGATTAAAATCGGACGCGTAAACTTAATTGAACCAGGCGTTTTACACGGATTGGATGGTGACGCCAAAGTGCCAGCTGATTCGTTATTTATTGATTGCACCGCCACCGCCGCAACACGCTCTGCAGTGTCACCGATTTGGGAGGGTGATCGCATCACACCTGCCATTCTGCAGATACCCTTGGTCTCTCTCAGTGCATCCATCGCAGGATTTATCGAGGCAACGTTCGACACCAATGAGGAAAAAAATGCTCTCGCCATTCCAATACAAATGACAGATACCCCTGCAGATTATCCCCAGGCGATGCTGGGCAACGTGATGAACCGAATGCTTTGGTCGCAAAACACTGCCATTATGGACTTCCTCAACACCGCACGCCTTGATCCTGCACAGCGATTGAGGAATGTAATGGCCGATGTCAGCAAAAATGTTCTACATGATGCCAGTCAAATCCGTTCTGCGACAATGGCCGCATTACCAAATTTAAAGGCGTTAGTGGCAAAAAACCATGGAGCAAAAAAAAAAGTGGTGAGGTGAACCCCCTAGGTCACAGCTTTTAAATACTGACGACTATGCCCTCGCAAACTGCCGGTGCAATCGTCTGGCTGATAAGTTATCGGATTATATGAACATTCGGGTAACGCATCAGCCAGCGAATATCATGAAAGCACTCACAATATCTGGCTTGTTAGAGTCTAGGGTGGCAATTGGCCTTGGCTAAATATGTCGTTTCTGACAAGCATATGAGTGACTAGCCTGCCTTCTTAATGTCTAATCTTGTA
Source organism: uncultured Paraglaciecola sp. (assembly GCA_905479025.1). Next base: position 7,980 of record CAJQKX010000050.1, on the reverse strand, counting down.
TTTTCCTTTTAATCCTAAGTGGATTGTCCACATAAATCCACTTAGGATTAACCATAATGCGGCAATAGCAAAGAACATATTTTGAATATTGTTGAAGCTACCAGTGTTACCATAATCCATAAAATGCAACATAAAGAAAATATCTGCCAAGCGTTTGTGCGCATCACTATGTCCAATAATCCTTCCTGAATTCGCCTCAATAAACACGCTGGTATCAATCTCATCATCAAAGTATATTTCCCAAGTAGGATTTTGTTGCTTGGGAAAATCTGGAATAGTTGGATCCAGCAGTCTGATCTTGAAGATTTCTCCTGGCCCATTATAAGAAAGATTAGCAATTTCAGCTGCTACTTGTTCATCAATTAAGAATCTTTTAGCCGTGTAAGCATCCACTAATGTATATTTATTTTTAAAATGTGGGTAAAGCGCTTTCTCATGTGTCAGCTTATAAAAAGGTTCCCCCAGGATGTGTATTAGCTCAATAGCCACACTAGGTTTGTTTTTTAACAACACGATTGAAGGTTCAACTAGACGATCACCAACGAGTGGACTTTCGTAGTTGATGCGGGCTTGATAAGTTCGACCTTTGGACTTAGTCGCATCCATTAAATTGAAGTAAATACCACTCAGTAACCACAGTAAAAATTGAATACCCACCACGATCGAAGCCCATTTATGAAATTTTCTTATCCACTTCATTTAATGACCCCTCGCGACGTGTTTTTATGCAAGGCGACTAATTTTTTAGTGGGCCTGATAAGTAAAAAGCCGGTCATTATCAGCCCTAATACACACCCTAAAATTGCAAAAAAAGTCACTGCGAATAGAAGCCAGTTACCTATATCCCCTCCATCTTCATAGTCCATAACATGAAAGCGAAACATCCAGTCAAACAAACGCCAAAATGTGTGACGTTTGCCAACAAGTTCTCCGGTTGATTGAGAAAAATAAAGAGAAGGTGCACCAAAGTCATCAAAATTAATACGCCAAGCAGGCAATGCCCGAGGACTGAGTTCAAAAGGGGGATTGTCAGTAATTAATACCACACTTTTCACCTTACCCAGTGTTGAATAATAGTGAGCAGCTTCAATGGCTTTCAACTCTGTAATCGGTGAAAGTGGTTGCCCAGAACGAGCATCCAGCAAAAACTGCACAGGTCCGCTTTGAGTGTTAACCTTGAAGCGATAAACCGGTTGCTGTAAAAATGTTGATAGGCGAATATTTTCAGCATTTGGGTATTCGCCAAACAAGGTACTTAATGAATACTCAATATCATGTGGATTGATCTTATCTTGGTGATTAACCACTAGGCTATCGCCATGAATATAATCAATATCAAAGAAGACCATATACGTACCAGTCACTGACCAAATAACGAATTGAATACCGATAAAAAGCATGAGCCATTTATGGATCTTACGGCTCACTTTATTTAATATTTTTCCGTTAGTATATTGTTTCAATTTTATCTTTATAGTCACAAGTATTTATTCTTATTATTAAATTTCCTTATTTATTATTTTTAACAATCGACGTCATGCTTAATTGCATTGTGTAAGGACAATAACTCAATGAGCATGTTAATTCCTGGCCATATTTATATTGGATGTTCTGATAACTACCATCAACAAAATAGAGGCCATTGGTTAGGACAAAGAATATAACGCTTATGTGGAAGATGGGTCAATTCGAATTCACTCTCTTTCAATCAAGATAGCCAAGCTCTTTTTTTTCGATTTACATCAATAACAACAAAGTTTAACTACATAATAAATAGCGCTGGCAACCAAAAGCCTTAGGCTCAACCAACCAATAAGTATATAAGATAGGATTAAATTGAAACACCGCCCCACCTATTCCCCTTTCAGGGTGATAAGTGGACCTGCGTCACGAAGCACAAGTGATTAATAGTGCTAGGCTGACCAGTTTCACTTTCATACCAAAAGGGCATAGTAGGGAGTGAGAAGGGATTTGAGGCTGTGAAAACTGAATGCCTAAATTAATAGGCATTCAACTCTAGATAATCCTTTATTAAGCACTTTACAGGCTCAATAAAACTATTATTTGTCGATATTATAATATTCTTCTAAGGCTGTTTTAGGTGTGCGATCTGAACGAAACACCCCCCAATTTTTCTCTGCAATGCCATCAGGCTTGTTTTCGCCACCTTTCCACTTTTCATCGAAGGCTTCAAAATAATAAGACACAATATGATTGTCTACCAGCCATTGTCTGTAAGCGTCATAAAATACTTTTTGGGCGCTTTCGCTAGCTTCACCGATGATCAAGCTTTCATCACCATTACTTGTGACAGCACTAGTTGCCCAACCTGATTCACCCAACACAATCTGCTTACTGGGGTGCAGGGTTTGAATATCATGGAAGGTTTTCTCAGTCCATGGCAAGGCATTTTCTAAGGTTTGTGAATTCCACATTGCGTAGGCATGCAGAACAATATAATCCAATGCTTGTGCTATTTCTTGGCTCCATGGTTTGTTCCAAAAATTATAGTCATCGGCTAGTGTGACTGGTACTTGCGTCTGTGCTTTAACTTTTTTAACCCATCCTAAATACTTTGGGTAATCAGAAACTTTGAGTTTATGCGCTGACCAGTCGACAAAAATCTCATTGCCAAGGTTGACTGTCACCACTATGTCTTGGTATTCATTGGCTAAACGAATCACCTCTGAAATTTTTTGCTCATTTTCTTCGTCAGTCTGAGTAGAAGATAGCCAAGCGCCTTGCATGACTTTGACAGGTAAATTGTGTTTTTTAATAGTCTTTAATACCTGTTCACTCGCCGCATCAGCCGCATACATACGGATAAGATTCCAGGATATAGCGTTATTAGCAGTCAATAACATCATATCTTGCAGAATGTCTTCCTCAGAAGAAACACTGCTTTTGCTTGGGCTTTCACCGTCACGATAAGAGCCATAAGATATGCCTATCCCTATCCATCTGTCATTTATCCTAGGGTCAAATACTTTCTTAATGTTCGAAGAATCATGGTTTTTTGTTGTCATACTAATCGCCTGAAAATGAAAGCCCGTCAATATTAATATCATGGTGATAAAAGATAATAATTTCATATTGTATTTCCCACAATCCGGATGCTTTATTGATCATTCACTGTAGTTAATCGAAGTTGCGGCATAGTTATCAAGTTATTTACGCTGTAACGGACTTTTATCCCGTTTATAGGGGTGAGTAATGGCGGTTACCATTCATTATACCAATCACCTATGGTGGTTGGTATTAGTGAAAGTAATATGGCAGTTAAGTTATGAAATGACATTTTTTTAAAAGTTCCGCCCCTTCAAAACGTTAAAATCAAACAGCGTACATTCGTCACTAAAATGTTCATTGGCTGGAATGGCTATTCTAAGAATTTAAAATAATAGCTTTGATATAAATAGATTGGTTAATGAATCAAAATACCGAGTGTTCGCTTTACCCAAACAACGGCCTAACAACAAATTTAAATGAATATTAAAAATGAAATGACGTGGGTAATGGGCGTTATAGGCAATAGAGGTTCTCAAGGGAATAATCAATTAAATACTATGGTTATTTTTGAGGAGCCAGCTTGATAACAACTCCTCAGTGAGTCCAACTTAATCGAGCTGCACCAAATAATGATAATGATCACTACGACAGCGACTCAATCTAAATTCAATCGCCTTGTTGTCTAAAGAGTGGGTGACTCTTGTCACTTCGAGTAGGGGATCCCCTTCTTGTATACCTAACATCTGGGCATCTTTTTTTGTGGCAAGCACAGCTTTTATACTGTCTCTAGTATCGCGTACTGTTAGGTTAAATTGGGTTTGATAAAAGTGGTAAAGGGTATGAGGGACTTCAGGTTTTTTTTCCAATATAGCAAAATACTTGTGGGGTAAAAAGATAGTTTCAGCCATACAAAACTCGTTATTCAAAATTCGCCTTCTAGTGAGCACAATTACTTTTGCTGAGGAGTCTAATTCTAACGCTTGTGCAACCTGCTGTGATGCCTCTTGCGTTTCTATTGACAACAATTCCGCTTTGGGTAATTCAGGGGAGCTTCCATCTGCAATTAATGGGAAGAACCGATACAAACTGTGATGGCCAGTATGCTCAGATACGAAGGTGCCAATACCTTGCTTACGATTCAGAATTTTTGCATCGGTTAAGCTATTTAAGGCTTTGCGAACCGTGCCTTGGCTAACATTCAGCTCACTCGCTAATTGAAACTCGTTTGGTAACATTTCACCAGGCTTCCAACGTTGCTCGACAATCAGTTGAGTCACATGTTCTTCAACTTGTTTATATAAAGGTTGGAAAGCTAGCCCAGGGCGGCTGAGTTTATTATCAAAGCGATTTTTATTCATTAACGTGAACAGAAATTTAACGTACCTATAGAATATTATTAACTATGACTCTTATACAAGATATTAAATAAATTTTATCTCTAAAAAGTTTAGACAAAAAGCAATTGGCACTGGCAATAAGCAGTAAAAATAATGACAGATACCATTCATACACGATGTATTTTTCTCATCGATTGACAAAAATTTAACACTACTATAACTTGTGTCTTATATAAGATTAATGGCGTATTCTTTATTCATGTTTGATCCGTTCACTTAGCAGGAATGTTCAGAACCAAGTTTCTGATGAATAAAATGTAGCGTTTAAAAACAATCAGAGGTTACCTTTGTCCTTGCTTACACCATCACTTGCTCCCAAACTTAATCTATCCGCCCCCGATTGGAATACAGTGCCCCAAGTGACTGTGATGGGTGAGGCTTATTTTGCCGATGATGATTCGATTATATTACCCACTTCGGTTGGATCGTTACAGGTGAGTTTTCACTCATGTGGATTACGCCTTCGAATAGCAGGTCAGTCTAATACCCATTATGAAATGCTACTGCAAGAGCCTGAAACACTCACTTGTGGTCTCAGTCACTCAGAACAAGGTACCACCATTACCTGCGATGATTATAAACTGTTGATACAGCATACTCCTTTTTCATTTGCCTTAAGTTACGATGGAGAAAGCGTACAAAAAACACCTAACGATGGACATTTTGTACGCCAATTCCGTATGCCACCTTTAGCAAAAACGGCTCAAGGTTGGTTGTTCAGCTTAGACTTAGACGCAGAAGAAGCGGTGTATGGGTTAGGCGAAAAATGGTCGAGCTTGAATAAACGAGGTCAATTTATTCGCTCATATAATCATGACGCCCTTGGGGTGAACGCCGAAATTTCTTATAAAAACACCCCTTTTGCTTGGAGTCCATCAGGGTGGGGAGTATTTGTACATACCCCTGCTCCAGTCACTCATGCTGTCGGTTATGCACCTTGGTCGCAAAGAGCTTATGGCTTGTTGGTCGAAGATGACGCATTAGATATCTTTATCCTTAAAGGTGAAAATGGTGGTGACATAATCCATCAATATACCGAATTAACAGGCAAAGCACCCATACCACCTGTGTGGAGCTTGGGTGTGATCTTATCTAAAGCCTATTACAAAGATGTACCCGAACTAATGTCGACCGCAAAAGCAGTGCGTGAACATAATATGCCTTGCGATGTGATCACTTTAGATGGACGCGCATGGCAAGATACCGACACTCGCTTCGCCTTTGAATGGGATCCAAAACGATTTACCGACTTCGCGCCAAGTAAAGTCATTAGTGACTTAAAAGCCATGAACTTTAAAGTGTGTATTTGGGAATACCCTTTAGTATCTGTACAAAATCCATTGTTTAAAAAAATGGCTAATAAGGGCTGGTTACTTAAAGATAAACGCAGTGGCGAAGCCTACCGGTATCAATGGGATATGAGTGCCTTTGCCGAAGTACTTACGCCATTGCCCGAGTCAGGCATAGTTGATTTCACGCATCCGGACGCTTTTGCCTTTTGGCTAGAATCACACAAACCGTTATTCGACCTAGGCATAGATATGATCAAGGCGGACTTTGGCGAGCAAGTAGAAGATGACAATATGCTTGCCCACAACGGTGATTGTGGGCATCGATTACATAATGTTTATAGCTTATTATATAACCGCTGTGTGTATCGAGCAGCTGAAAAATATAGCAAAACAGGTGCATTCTTATTTAGCCGCAGCGCTTGGACCGGATCGCAGCGCTATCCCAGTCAATGGGGTGGAGATCCACAAGCAGATTGGGGGGGGCTGATTGGTAGCATTCGTGGTGCTTTGTCTTGGGGAATGTCTGGTGCACCTTATTATGCCACCGATGTGGGCGGATTTTACAAAGACACCCGCGATTCAGAGTTATTTGTTCGCTGGTCACAAACGGCTGTTTTTTCGGCCCATATGCGTCTTCACGGTATAGGACAAAGAGAGCCTTGGAGTTATAGTCAAGAGGCAGAAAATGCTGTTAATCAGGCGTTAAAACTGCGTTATCAACTGATTCCTTATATTCAAACTACTATGCAGCAAGCCAGCGAAACAGGTTTACCGGTGATGCGTGCTATGGCCTTAGCCTTTCCTGATGACAGATTAGCCAGAGGTTTTGAAATACAGTTTATGTTTGGTGACAATTTATTGGTGGTACCTTGCACACAAGTCGGTGGTGAGGTGGAATTTTATTTACCTCAAGGCCAATGGCTGAGATTCCCTGGACAAAAAACCTTTACCGGAGGGGGCGTTCACAAACTGACGTTAGCGCTAGACGAAATAGCCGCGTTTGTTCCCGCGGCTCAAAAAATACCTATAGGCCCAAATGTGTTGCATACCGAACAATTAGCACATCCCAACATTGGCCAACAAATCAGTCATTACTGGCCAGTTAAAGATGCAAAATTACTATGATTAAACTGCAGCAAAAATTGTTTGCTATCAATACGCCATTGGGTAAGTTTAACTATGCAGTAGCGAGTGTAGCCAAAAACTTAGCCGGTGGATTACTTGCCCTTATGTTAGGCATGATACTGATGCAGGTGTTTTTTCGATATGTTCTCAACGATTCATTAGCTTGGACCGAAGAACTGGCAAAATTTGCCATGGTTTGGGTAGCCTGTTTAGTGGCACCTTGGGCGTATCGTGAGCACTTAAACGTGTCTATCCAAATGTTTGCTGATGCACTACCGGCAATCTTACGCAGACTAACCGTACTGATGATCACCTTATTAGTGATCGTTATTTGCGGGATATTTTTCCTGCAGAGCTTAGGATTTTGGCAGACAGGGCTGAGTATCAACGCATCGTCTGTGCCCGTGAAATTAGCTTACTTTTATAGCTGTGCACCTTTTGCATTTGGCTCCATTTGTCTGGTTGGTCTAGAAAAACTTATCGAGCAATTATGCTTACCCTTAGATCATTGCTTCGCACCACAACAGGACCTGACCTAATATGTCATTAAGTTACTTTTGGGTATTTATTTTATTGTTAACCGCCGGTGCCCCAGTCATATTCGCACTGTTAATTGGCCCCGGCGTCAGCTTAATTTTAGACGGTAAGGAAGTGTTCTTCTCTGCCCTGTTAAATAGACTTTACTCAGGCATGAATTCTTTTCCTTTGATGGCAGTGCCGTTTTTCATACTCGCTGGCGAGTTGATGAATCAGGGGGGTATCACCCACTCAATTGTGCGTTTTAGCCAAACCTTGATAGGCCACTATCGAGGTGGGTTAGCCCAAGTGAATATTTTATCTTCAGTGTTATTTGCAGGTTTATCTGGCTCAGCGGTAGCAGATACCTCGGCCTTAGGTAAAATGCTGATCCCAGCCATGGAGCAAAATGGTTACAGTAGACGTTTTGCTGCAGCGGTAACTGCGGCCTCGTCTGTCATTGGTCCCATTATACCGCCCTCAGGCATTATGATTTTGTACGCGTTTATCATGAATGTATCTGTCGCAGGCATGTTTTTGGCCGGCATAGTGCCAGGCATTTTGATTTGCACAGGTTTGATGTTAATGACCAGCCATATTGCCAAAAAACGAAATTACCCTTTTGCATTAGCAATAGGGTA
>CAJQKX010000049.1 GCA_905479025.1 uncultured Paraglaciecola sp. | reverse complement strand
CGCCATTACAAACTCACGATCACCAGCCGACGCCATCCATAGCGGAGAGCGAGGCAAACAACCCAACTTGTCTTCTATTAAATGTCACTGCGCAACTCCCAATGGTCTGCGACTTATTTGCTAACTATTAAAATCTTAACAAATTTGAGAAAATCTTCCCGACAATATTGGACGCTGACTCAAATCCTAAAAGTCACCCGCGATGTACTTTATATAGTCTGGAGCTGAAGGTGCATAAACCTCGAAAACGTCAACATTTTCGACAAGTTCTCGAATTAGATCACGCTCCAAATTTAGATAATCAACCATAGTCTTACCTCTATTGAAATATAGCGCGGTAAGCAAACTCTCATTTCGGGCATAATTGAATTCGAGATTGTTTAGACGAATAAATTCATCAGCGATCAAATCCTTATCGTGAACTTTAACTATTCCCTTGTTGCCCCTTTTTAAGAAATAAATGCGGTCAATCTGTGTTTGATTTAATATTCGTCCATGCAGTTCTGGCATTGCCTCGAGAACATCGGATTTAATATAGTTATGTCGAATAAGCGAGTTATACATATATGAGCTAAGTTTTTCATAAAAACTTAGCTCACGTCTCTTTTCGACAGTTTGCGTGAATGGGACAGAGAAAACTGTATTTTTCGCATCGGTGATTAGAATATCTTCAGCCAAAAAGCCCAGATCAGAGTTTTCCCTTAATAGAGCCATAGTGGTAAATGTTTTACCCATATCTGGGAGTCCGGTTATTATGGCTCCGGATCCTTTGCTTCCGACACAACCACCATGGAAACTCAGCAACCTCTGATCCAGTAACTTTAATGTCGTCAAGTCGGCTAAATTTTCACCAATGGTTCCAAATTTACTGAATTTGGTTAACGAATAGTATCTGAATAATTTATTAAAAAGCATCGTTGGATTTTGTGTATCAATATTCTTGAACTCAATAAACCCAGGATCGCCGAATGGGAACTCTCGACGAGATATGATGTGACTGAGGTCTTGATTGCCCTCGATACCATAAAAAAACATTGGATCTTCTAGCATAGGGAATGTGCTACGACTAGTCTCAATCATACTTATAGTAAATTTAGAGGCCTTAGAATTGCCGGCTGCTCCACTTTCCTTTATACGCTTAAGATTTCCATACTTATAGTTACCTATATTGATATCAGGACATTCAACACCAAAGATGTCCGCAGAAGGGTAAAAAATATTTTTAGTCAACTTTATTCTCCTTACTTCATGATTTGACAGCCCGAATTATCAAGAGAGTCATACACTCCAGTAACCGAAACACCTGTTCCAAGAGATTCGCTCTCAATCACAACCTTAATTTTTTTATTTATAGGTATTGGATAATTAGAACGGAACTCGTCAAACATCGTCCCCTTAATAACCAGCGAGCAAAATAATCTCTTCAATGCCATCGCCAAATAATGAGTCAATGATGTATGTTAAAAATGGTTTTTCTCCTACCTCCAGAAGTGGCTTTGGTGTAAGTTTTGTCGCGCTACCGAGCCTAGATCCAATGCCACCGACCAAGACTAAAGCTTGCTTTATATTATTAGTCATAGTTTACCCGGCTTGTTTTGCTGTTCAATTGTGTATACCAAGTAAACGCAAAGCACAACTATAAAAATCAAATTGGGCTGCCAATACATATTCAACATATATAACGAAATACATCCAGTGAAGATACAAATAGACTGCGTACTATAGCACCGCGAAATAGATATTTGTTTTATGGACTTGAGAAACAAATGAATAGCTACCCATACATATATCCCAAGTACAAAAAATCCATATTTAAGTAATATCATGTTTATAAAGGTATGCGGTTTATAAAAGTAACCTGTATTGATTTGATCTTGAGAAAAGTCGCTTAAAGTAAGCGCATATGGAAGCGGCACATTGTTGAAGGTAAAGTAAGATCCTAAACCTTTACCGAATAGCAGGTATTGCGCCTCCGCGCCTATAATATTATACAATTGAAACACTCTACCTCCTGCTGAGGCGCCAAAATTGCCGCTTTGGACACCGTCGGCCATAAAAAAACTCAATTTGAAAAGCAAAAAAGCCCAAAGCCGTTCATTCACAAGCGGCAGAATCAATGGAACCGCAAGAGAAATACACGTCAGGAAGAAAATCAATTTTAGTGAAGTTTTAAGTCCCTTTATTATGCTTTTATTTGTGGAAAATACCATGATCACATACATCAACATTAAGATAACGGCATAGATGATTTCCCCCCTACTAAACCTGAAGGCGCCAATCAAGACAATACATAATACTAATAAGCGAAGTGTATAATGGATATCTCGAGCTAGATACAAGACCATAAAAAAAGCAGGCATTAATATATACGGCTGAGTACCTATCATCAGTAGATTTTTATTGTTTATAGAATCTACAATGACATTTAGTAACCCCTCAAAACCATTTAATAGCGCACATAAAACAATTGTTCGGCCAATATTTTTGACAAAACTCTCGCCCATTAGGTATCTCATATCATGGACCAGTATAAATGAGCTTAAGATTACTAAAGGTAAGCGTAGATCCGAGATTAGGTGAGGCAAACTAACATGAGTCCTTTCCAGTGCAAAAAAGAAAGCCCCAATTGTCGAAATAAATACGCATATCAGTATTAATGAGATTCCACGCACCTCAAAGGCAGAATATAGATCTTTCCTTCCAATAATTCTGAAAAACGATATAAATGCTAACCCAAACAAGACCAATAATGACAAACTGGGGAGCCCACCCATTACTGCGTTAAACGTATAGTGCTGAGACAAGTCCACCTCGACACCCCCAACTATGTCATCATAATTTCGCGATTGTGGACTACTAGAAATAATGAAAATGATGAAAGCTAGGAAGGCTACTACTCGTTTAACAAGACTTCCGACGAGAATTAGACCAGCTACTAATAGTGCAATCCACAAACCAAAAATACTGGATGCTAACCATTCATTTAGAACAAACGAGACCATTCCCAGAGCCAAAGCGCATAGAATGATTGGAATAGATACTAATTTGCCAATAGTGGGCGAAGTGTTTCCTTTAATCAAATAATCCATGTTAGCTCAATAATAGCCTCCTAGCATCATTGATCGCAATGTCAAACTGCTTTTCAATATTGGCTTCACAGACTTCAACCATGAAAGAATTCCACTCATCTAGGCTAGGCGTTCGTAAGGAAATCTCACCTACTCCGTCCTCTAATATGTGAACAAACGATGGGTACTTCTTCTTCATTTCAATTGAAAACTTACAGCGAGGTATGATCACTTGTTTTTTCATACCCAAGGCTTCATAAAAAATCCCACTTACTCTGTTATAAAATTTATGACCTATAAATACCGCACTGCAACTAGCTAACATCGCTGTATAGTCTTTAAACCAAAGCCTCGAAATCGTATCCTTTCGTGAAATACCTTCGAGTTTACCCACAAAAAACCACTCGACTGGCTTTTTCTTAATAAACAGTTCCAGTAAGTATTTTTTGTTGCTTCCACTCGGGGCAAAAATCCACGTCGTTCCCTTGGAGATCTCCCTCAGATTAAAGTTCTCCTTAGGGGAGCTTGTATCGTAAACTGGATGTGGCACCAAGTTAGCATGAAAACCAAATTCTTTAGAAACATAGTCACAGATGTACTGTTCGAAACAACAGTGCACCACTGATTTTGGTAGCAATTTAAATATACTTTTCTTTAACCTGCTATTCCCAAAATCCAAATTATTATGATTCATAACTAAGCATGGATAGCGGATGAATCCCTTAACTTGAGTGATAAATGAAATGGTATCGAAGCACGTAAAAATAATTACATCTGGGATGTAAGCTCCTAACCTTTTTTTCAATTCCCTTAACAAAAGTGCGTACTC
>CAJQKX010000048.1 GCA_905479025.1 uncultured Paraglaciecola sp. | reverse complement strand
TGATAAATATGATGGTGATATTGTTGTTTCCAAAGAAAGAATTGAAGAAATTAAAAAAACTTTAGATACCTTACGCTTGGTCACTTCAAAGAATTGGGCACTATATTCGCTTCCATCACCATTGAATAACACGACTGCTTGCCCACTTTTAGCGCGTAGAACATTAGCCACGTGATTAATCGCATCATCTGTTAATGTGACGTAAGTATCGATAGACAACTCAAAAGGGTAATAAACTCTGCTGATGCGCATGTGGTGACTCGGTTAGTTTTTTATAAATTGTATCAACAGTGTGAAAATTAAATAAGGAATAAAAAGCGGGATTAATAAACAATAGAGTATTAACCATCGAAAAGTGTTTTAGTTTCGTCTAGTTTCTTATTTTTACTAAGTTAATTTGAATTACTTCTGTCGAATCAATACGTTGAGATGACATTTTTTTGGATTATGCCATTAGCATTTTTAGTGGTTTTCCCCTTTTCTCCAGAGATTGAAAATAATAAAAGTAAAACCAAAGAAACCACTAATTGAGTGAATTGTAACATTCTTATTCCTTTAAAAATATTAGATAAACTCACTACGGCAACCATAACACTTGTTTCAATTATGTTTAAAAAATTGACTTTAATCAAACGAGTTGAGTGGCGAACTCAACACAAGAGTAAATTTAAGCTAGTTAAATGACACATTTATGAAGCGCTTTAATCGGAACTAAAAAACTATTAAAAGAAGTCTGTAGTCTTATTGATAAATAAAACCTTTAAACTATTATAATCTGAGTATTAATAAGTTCATCATAATCGTCGTATTATTTAATTATTAAAAAGGTTGGAGATAAAAATGTTTGGATTTGACACGGAAAAAATGTCTCAGATGATGGATACCTATGTTATTCCTTGGGGAATTAATATTGTCATGGCGATTGCCATATACTTTATTGGTAAGGTGATTGTTAGCGTGTTAGTGAATCTGCTTAGCAAGATAATGACACGTTCCCAATATGACGATATGTTGATTGATTTTGTTAAAGCGATTGCAAGAGCAGTGTTGATGTTGTTCGTTATTATTGCTGCATTAGATCAATTAAATGTCAATACAACTTCGTTAGCCGCCATTTTAGCTGCAGCTGGTTTAGCTATTGGTCTGTCGTTGCAAGGCTCCTTACAGAATTTTGCAGCGGGTGTCATGTTACTGGTGTTTAAACCATTTAAAGCAGGTGATTTTATTGAAGCTGGTGGGGCAATGGGTGTGGTTAAAAGTATCAGCATTTTTACGACTATTATGACTTCAGCTGATAACAAAGAGATCATCGTGCCAAATGGTGCAATTTATGGTGGCAATATTACTAACTACTCTGCTAAAGAAACACGCCGAGTGGATATGGTGGTAGGCATTGGTTATAACAGTGATTTGAAAAAAGCTAAGGAGATTCTAAAGGAAATGCTTGCTGCTGATGAGCGGATCTTAAAAGAGCCAGCTCCAACTGTTGCAGTGGGAGAATTGGCTGATAGTAGTGTTAATTTTGTAGTGCGTCCTTGGGTTGCTACTGCAGATTTTTGGGCTGTGAAGTTCGACTTTACTGAAGCCGTTAAATTGCGCTTTGATGCTGAAGGTATCTCAATTCCATTCCCGCAAATGGATTTACATGTACATAAAGAAGGTTAGGCTTTATTAGACATAAAGATGCCACGCTAGTATTTAATAGTGTGGCATTTTATATGTCTTAATAAACGCTAAATTTTACAGTTTGGCTTATTCTTTGCCAAATGATACTTATCCATAGTTTTTAGCATATTGTCAGCTAAATTTTTAATACGCGTTTCTGGATGAGGGTGTGTGGATAGTAGTTCTGGTTGACGCTTGTCTCCGCTGGCTTTGGACATGTTCTGCCATAAATTAATTGACTGCTGAGGATCAAAGCCTGCTTTTGCCATTAGGTCTAACCCAATTAGATCTGCTTCTGATTCATGAGTTCGACCGAATGGTAATTGTACGCCAACTTGAACACCTAAACCCAAGCCAGCCATGATCATATTACTACTTGCAATTTCATTAGCCTTTAATAACTGATTAGTGACTTCCATTCCCATGCCTATAAGAGCACTACTCGACATTCTCTCATTACCATGCTCAGCAATGACATGACCTACTTCATGGCCAATAACCGCAGCAAGCTCATGTTGATTTTCTGTCAGTTCAATAAGTCCTGTGTATACACCCATTTTACCCCCTGGTAAGGCAAACGCATTAATTTGTGGTGAGTCGAACACCACTAACTCCCAAACACCTGCATACACTGATTTTGGTACATGTTGCGTAATAGCGTCAGCAATACATTTTACATACTGATTAGATACTGGCTGACTAGACACCTTTTGTTCTGATTTCATAATGGCAAAAGCTTGTTCGCCCATTCCTGCTAACTGAGAGCTTGAATATAATTTGAGTTGATTACGCCCTAGAGGAGATTTAGCGCAGGATGAAAGACATATCGCAACGATAATGATTAAGCAAAAGTTTTGGATATATCCCATGGATTTTTTTTATTCAGTCTAGTTATAGTTCGATCATACCTTGATTTAGGGAATCGATTAAGTATCTGTTCGGATTAATGTCGTTATTTTTATAAATTCCTAAACTAAATTTTAAGTTGACACTACCATGCACAATCTTCCCGTTGTTCACTGAACACTATTAATCGTGATTTTTTAACTGTATGCGCTTCATATCAAGCTAATAATTAATTTGTCATTAAATTTTATGACTGAGTAGAGACGTATAAAAAATTAAATTTAAATTATATGAGAGCGAGGGTGCTGCTTAGGTTATGTAGACGGGGAACTTAATAAAGTGCAAGCTAATGATCAGGATATGCTAGTAGGCGCTATTATTGATGAAATTTTTGTGGTTTTCTTACCACTGTGTTTGGGGGTAATACTGATAGGCGGCAGTTGAAGGAACTAATTTCAGAGTAATTGTAGCATATATATCTGTAGTCATGGGGAGAGTGAGAATCAGTAATCGGTATGTGAGAATAAGACTTCAACTTGTATCGACATGTGAATATGCGATTCAAAAACATCCTGAATTCTAAAAACTGTAAGCAAATATAGCCTCACATGAGGCTATACCTATTCAGAATCGAGCTCTTTAAATACTTGCTTTGAGGCGTGCAGCAACATCTGTTTTTTCCCAAGGAAACTCTTCTCTTCCAAAGTGTCCATAGGCTGCAGTTGCCATATAGATAGGTCGTTCTAAGTCGAGCATCTTAAGCAGCCCAAAAGGTCTAAGTTCGAAGTTGTCACGCACCAACTTAACCAATAAGTCTTCCGAAACCTTACTGGTGCCAAAGGTCTCAATACTAATAGATGTAGGTTCTGCTACACCAATGGCATAAGACAATTGAATTTCACATTTATCGGCCAGTCCAGCCGCTACTATATTTTTTGCTACATAACGCCCTGCATAAGCGGCTGATCTATCTACTTTTGATGGATCTTTACCAGAAAATGCACCACCACCGTGTCTTGCCATGCCGCCATAGGTATCAACAATTATTTTACGACCAGTTAAACCACAGTCGCCCATTGGACCACCAATGACAAATCGACCTGTTGGGTTAATAAAAAATTTGGTCTTTTTACTCAGCCACTTTTCGGGTAATACTGGTTTAATAATTTCTTCCATCACAGCTTCGCGAAGGTCTGCTGTGCTAATACTTTCATCATGTTGAGTTGACAGCACCACTGCATCAATAGCAACGGGTTGATTATTTTCGTAGATAAAAGTCACTTGGCTTTTTGCATCAGGCCTCAACCAACTGAGTGTGCCATTCTTACGTATTTCGGACTGACGTTTTACTAAGCGGTGGGCATAAGTAATAGGTGCAGGCATAAACACATCTGTTTCGTTGCTTGCATAACCAAACATTAAACCTTGGTCTCCGGCACCTTGTTCTTCTGGTGAAGTGCGGTCAACACCTTGATTAATATCAGGAGATTGCTTACCTATTGCATTTAATACTGCGCAAGAGTCTGCATCAAACCCCATATCTGAATGAACATAGCCAATTTCTCTGACTGTTTTTCGGGTGATTTCTTCTATATCTACCCATGCCGAAGTCGTGACTTCGCCACCCACTAACACCATACCTGTTTTGACAAAGGTCTCGCAGGCCACTCTTGCCTTAGGGTCCTGTGTCAATATGGCATCTAAAACAGCATCAGAAATTTGATCCGCGATTTTATCAGGATGTCCTTCGGATACTGATTCAGAAGTAAATAAATGTGAGGTCATAAAAGCGCCTTGCTTGAGTGTCGTTATACAGGTTTATGTGAGTATTTTAACTATCCAAATACAAAATACTAGTCTTTACTTCTAGACGTCCAAACGTCTATGAAGTTTATTCTGCTAAGGTGTAAACAAAAGTGATAGGGAAATACTGATTCATCGAGTATTTAACATTGCAGTTAGTTGTTGGCTAATACAAAATGTATAGCTAAAATTAACCTTTTTAATGTCCATTTGCGGATATTCATAATTATCGGATCAGTCAGGAGACCACATGTCGTCAACACGTCGAGAACTCGCCAACGCCATTCGCGCCCTTAGTATGGATGCCGTTCAACAAGCCAACTCAGGTCACCCAGGTGCACCCATGGGAATGGCTGACATCGCGCAAGTATTGTGGGCAGATCATATGCAGCATAATCCAGGCAACCCCGATTGGGCTAACAGAGACAGGTTTGTATTATCTAACGGCCACGGCTCGATGTTGATCTATTCTCTGTTACATCTGACTGGTTATGCATTACCGATTGAAGAGTTAAGAAATTTCCGTCAATTGCATTCTAAAACTCCGGGTCACCCAGAATATGGTTATGCGCCGGGTGTTGAAACTACCACTGGACCTTTGGGACAGGGGGTCAGTAATGCCGTGGGTATGGCGATTGCCGAAAAAACCTTAGCTGCACAATTCAACCAACCAAATTTTGATGTGGTCGATCATTTTACTTATTGTTTTTTAGGTGACGGATGTTTGATGGAGGGTATTTCTCATGAAGTATGTTCTTTAGCAGGCACTCTGGGCTTAGGTAAATTAGTCGCATTTTGGGATGACAACGGTATTTCAATTGATGGTCATGTCGAAGGTTGGTTCACTGATAACACTCCGGCGCGATTTGAAGCCTATGGGTGGCAAGTGATTGCAAATGTAGACGGACACGATCCTCAAGCTATTGCTGATGCGATTGCAGCGGCGAAAGCAGAAACATCAAAGCCAACGCTCATTTGTTGTAAAACGATTATAGGTTTTGGTTCGCCAAACAAATCAGGTAGCCACGACTGCCACGGAGCCCCCCTAGGCCTTGAAGAAATTAAAGCTGCCCGTGAATTTTTAAACTGGCCTTATGCTCCTTTCGATATTCCTGCAGATATTTATGCTGGTTGGGATGCAAAAGCATCTGGTGCAGTAAAAGAACAAGCCTGGAATGAAAAATTTGTGGCATACCAACAAACACACCCAGAATTAGCAGCAGAGCTAACGCGTCGTTTAGCGGGCGACTTACCTGCTAACTTTGCTGAAAAAGCGGATGCGTTTATTCAAGAATCACAAGACAAATCTGAAAATGTGGCTAGCCGTAAAGCTTCGCAAAACTCAATTGAAACCTTCGCCACTCTGATGCCTGAAGTGTTAGGCGGTTCAGCAGATTTAGCTGGCTCAAACCTTACAATCTGGTCTGGTACTAAAGGCATTTCAGCCGAGGATCCTAGCGGCAATTATATCTATTATGGTGTGCGTGAGTTTGGCATGTGTGGGATCATGAATGGGATTGGACTTCACGGTGGATTCCGTCCATTTGGCGCTACTTTCTTAATGTTTATGGAATATGCGCGCAACGCAGTGCGAATGGCATCACTGATGGGTATTCCAAATATCTTTGTCTATACCCATGACTCTATTGGCCAAGGCGAAGACGGTCCTACCCATCAACCTATCGAGCAAATAGCAAACTTACGTCTTACTCCAAATTTAGCGACATGGCGTCCTTGTGACGGTGCAGAAACTGCGGTTGCATGGAAATCTGCGTTAGAGCGAAAAGATGGCCCCTCTGCATTAATCTTTAGTCGTCAAGGTTTGCCTGCTCAACCACGTAATGCACAGCAATTATCTCATGTTGCTAAAGGGGGTTACGTATTAAAAGATTGTGTCGGTTCACCCGATGTTATATTAATTGCCACAGGCTCTGAGGTAGGGATCACCGTCGAAGCTGCTGAACAATTATCTGATACAGGTATGGCAGTGCGTGTCGTGTCTATGCCAAGTACTTCCGTTTTTGACAAACAAGATGCCGAATACAGAGAGTCTGTATTACCAAGGTCTGTGACCAAACGTGTAGCGGTCGAAGCAGCTCATGTGGATTTTTGGCATAAATATGTTGGATTGGGTGGAACGGTTGTGGGCATGTCCACCTTTGGTGAATCTGCTCCGGGTGCAGTATTGCTGAAATATTTCGATATCACCGCAGAAGCAATTATTAAAGCTGCTAAAGGCTTAAACTAAGAGCTTTTTTAATATACAAAGGCGCTTTTTAGCGCCTTTGTTCTAAGGTATTTATTATTAAAAAAGTGTCGGGTGGTTTTACTCACCTTGCATTAAATTAAAGGGTGTTATGTTACGAATTGCAATTAATGGTTTTGGCCGTATAGGCCGCAATGTTGTCAGGGCTTTATATGAAAGCGGCCGTAATACTGATATAAAAATTGTGGCGATCAATGAGTTAGCCGAACCAAAAGGCATTGCACATTTGCTCAAATACGATACATCTCACGGGCGCTTTGGTTTTTCTGTTGATTTACAAGCACAATGTCTGACTGTTGCAGGAGATGAGATTCTATTACTCCAGCATGAAAACATTGCAGATCTTTCATGGCAACAACTTGATATTGATTTGGTGTTTGAATGCTCAGGTGTGCATAATGATAGAGCCGCTGGCCAAGCGCATTTGGATCAAGGGGCCGCAAAGGTATTGTTTTCACAGCCTTGTGGACCTGATATGGATGCAACCGTGATTTATGGGATTAATGATGATCAGTTGAAAGCTGATGACCTCATTGTTTCCAGCGGCTCCTGTACAACCAATTGTATTGTGCCGGTGATCCAAGTGTTAGATGAAGCATTCAGCGTTTTAAGCGGAACGATTACTACCATCCATTCTTCAATGCATGACCAACAA
>CAJQKX010000047.1 GCA_905479025.1 uncultured Paraglaciecola sp. | reverse complement strand
CGTACATCCACCCCCTCCCAAAATGCCCCTGTGCCCAACAACACCGCATCTTTGTTTTCTATATAACTTTCCAATAATGCGCGCTTGGTAGTTGAGCCCTGAACCAAAATAGGATTGTCGATTTCATCTACTAGCTGGCTGGCAATGGCATTTAATGTGGCATGACTAGTAAACAACAAAAAGCAACGGCCACGACTGGCTTTAACTAATTTGATAGAAATATCTAACAAGGTGGCGCGCATTTCACGGGCGTTAGGCTCTGGCAAAAAACGTGGAACACACAGCATAGCTTGATTAGGATAATCAAATGGGCTGTCTAAGGACAAAGTCGTCGCATTGTTTAAACCCATTTGTCGTTGAAAATGTGTGAAACCGCCATCTACCATCAAGGTGGCAGACGTAAAGACCCAACTGCGTTTTGGCTCTGCAATAAAATCGGCAAATTTCTGCGAAATACTTAAAGGGGTTAAATGCAACACAATATGGCGAAGAGTGGTTTCGTACCATAGGCTCACACCTAATTGTGTGGTATCCGTTAAACGCGCTAATTTACCTCTAGCTTCTGACACTCGTTCAAAAATATTATCTAAGTCTTTGTCTCGGCCAACATGTAATTTTAATACCTCATACAATACGTTCAGACTATCAGTTAATTTACTGATCTGAGTTTGTACGTCGTTCCTAGTTAACATTTGACGCCAGTTACCCTTGGCGGGATTTTCAGGGAATAAAATACGTAAATCTGCCGCGATCATTTTGCACTTTTCAGCAGCACTTTGTAATTGTTTAGCGTCTTTAAGTACAGTGCGATACACCACTTCAACATCGCGGCTAATATCCTGCATTTGCCTACTCGAAAACGTCTCGCCAAAATACTCACTGGCAATATCAGGTATTTGATGAGCTTCATCAAATACCACGAGATCCGCTTCAGGGATGAGCTCACCAAATCCGGTATCCTTTAAAGCCATATCAGCAAAAAACAAATGATGATTAACCACAACTACATCTGCATCCAAGGCTTTACGACGCGCTTTAATCATATAGCAGTCTTCATAATCTGGGCAATCTTTACCCAAACAGTTATCCGCTGTAGAGGTAACAAATGGTAACACTTTAGCGTCTTCTGCTAGCGTTCTCATATCGCCCATATCGCCGGTTTTAGTACTCGAAGCCCATTCTCTAACTTGTGTGAGTTCGGTGAGTGTTTGTCTATCAACTAGCGTACTATTTCCACCATGTTGTCTTAATCTGTGTAAACACAAATAATTGGCTCGGCCTTTTAACAGAGCAGTTTTACTGTTGGAACCTAACGCCTCCTTTATCAGAGGTAAGTCACGATGAAACAGTTGCTCTTGCAGGTTTTTGGTCCCAGTGGAGATAATAGTTTTTCTTTCAGACAATAGTGCAGGTGCTAAGTAAGCAAAGGTTTTACCGGTTCCCGTACCCGCTTCAACAATAAGAGGAGCTTTATTTTTGATGGTATTTTCAACGGCAACTGCCATATCAGTTTGTGCTTGGCGCGGAACAAATCCGTCGATAGCCTCAGATAACTTACCATCAACAGCAAACAAAGATGATGTTTTGGACATAGCGCCTTAGTAAATAATGAAAGTGAAAAAACGTAAGTGGAGATTATGCCAAAAAGCATGACAACTAACGAGTGAAAGTTGTTCCTTATAAATTACAACTTTCCTTGCCTAATTTTATTTTCATGGTATTTTTTGCCACAAAATATAAAAGAGTGCGCTCCATGCCTAAAGCCAGTGAAATTAAAAAAAATGCCGCCGTTGAACTTAATGGCAAAACTTATATTGTGAAAGATATCAATAAGATGACACCAAGCGGCCGCGCAGGTGCCAGTTTATATAGAATGCGTTTGTATGAAGTGGGCACAGGCGCCAAGGCAGACGAAAGCTTTAAAGCAGATGAAATGCTCAATTTAGTAGATTTTCATCGAAATAAAGTGAGTTTTTCTTATGTGGATGGTGACGAATATGTGTTTATGGATGACGAAGACTATTCATCCTATTCTTTGAACTCTGAAACCATCAGCGAAGAACTACCTTTCATCACCGAAAATACTAAAGGCCTGCAAATTTTATTGGTTGAAGAAAAACCTGTGGGCATTGAACTTCCTGCTTCTGTTGATTTGATTATAACTGAAACCGATCCTTCTATAAAAGGTGCATCGGCTAGTGCTCGTTCTAAACCCGCAACATTAGCAACAGGCTTAGTAATTCAAGTACCTGAATATATTGCCAGCGGTGAAAAGATAAAAGTGAATACAGCTGAAAGTAAGTTTATGGGTCGCGCAGATTCTTAGGCTCAAAGTCAAAAACCAGCCACCGCACAGCATAACGGATAAAGTGCACCCAAAACTTTGTCACACAGAGGGATAATCAGATTAAAAAGTTAATAATATAAACAAAAACACTTTTTGCTTATCTCTTTACCCTCTGTGGTTAGTTTTCATGGTCTGTTTTCTTATGCAAACTAATCACCACTGACTTGTAAGCAGGTGTGTTACTTTTATCAGCAACGCTGCTAAGGGGGATCAAATCATTGGTTTCAGGGTAATAAGCGGCTGCACATCCTCGTGGGATATCATATTGAACTAGAGTAAAATTTTCTGCAGTTCTAGTTTGTCGCTTTTCGTTTGGCCAATGACTGTGAATATCAACTTGTTGCCCTTTGTTTAAACCTAAATCTCTTAGGTCCTCTCTATTTACAAAAATCACCCGGCGACCGCCATGAATACCTCGATACCTATCATTATTAGTGTACACAGTGGTATTAAACTGGTCGTGACTACGGATAGTCATCATTAATAAACAGCCTTGTGGCACATGAATGGATGTTATTTTATGCACGACAAAATTGGCTTTACCGTTGTTAGTCACAAACTGACGTTGATCTCTTACCATATTGGGCAATTCAAATTCGCCGAGCTCTTCGATTCGTTGATTAAAAGCTTCAAAGCCAGGTATTACTTGAGCAATACCATCGCGGATTAACTTATAGTCGTTTTTCATTTGTTGCCAGTTAATATTGCTACCCGGCAAAGTCAACGTGGCTAAATCAGCTACAATGGCAACCTCGCTCTTGAGTAGGTTCGAAGCAGGCGGTATTTTACCATGG
>CAJQKX010000046.1 GCA_905479025.1 uncultured Paraglaciecola sp. | reverse complement strand
ATCATCTTTAAACATTGGCTTGCTGGTAGTTTACTCAACCTAGACGAGATTGACAGGCGCTGGCATTGATAAGTGAGAACATTGACACCTTAAAAATCACGGCCCCTTTCATGTTTTATCCATCACGTACCTAAATATCCACAAACGATTATTTATTATATTGGGCGCTTGAAGGGTAACTAAATAACACTTTTAGTTTTGCTTTAAGGCTTTTTGCATTAAGTGTGGTTTTAGCCAAATAAGCCCATTGGTGAAAGGTAATGGTGAATGGGTTGTGAGTATTTAGCTGACCAATAATGCCGTACTTGCAGGGTTTTGATGCGTCTTCCTCAGCAAAAGTACCAAATAATTTATCCCAAATAATAAGCACCCCTGCAAAGTTTTTATCTAGATAACCTTTATTAATCGCATGGTGCACTCGGTGGTGCGAAGGTGTATTAAATATTTTTTCAAACCAGCCTAATTTATTCACTGTTTGAGTATGTACAAAAAATTGATAGGCCAAATTAAGTGCCACGACCGTAAAGACAGTGATGGGGTCAAAACCCAGTAATATCATAGGCATCCAAAACACCCACATACCCGCAATGGGATACATTAAGCTTTGTCTAAATGCAGTGCTAAAGTTCATTTTAGTCGAGCTATGATGCACCACATGCGCAGCCCATAACCAGTGAATATGGTGCGACGCTTTATGAAACCAATAATATAAAAAATCTTGCAATATAAAGGCAACCAAAATACTGATGGCTGAAAGCTCTATATCAAATAATCGATACCCATACAGCCAATAAAAAAACGGCATTAATAAAAGTAGAGCAATCGCCTCTGAGCCTTGGTGCATAAGTGCGAGTGCAGTATTGGCCAAGCTATCCTTTATATCGTAATAGCGCCTATGTTTAATAAATTCATAACTGATAAACAGCATAAATACGGGGCTTAGGGCGAGTAAAATGATTTCAATGGTCATAGGGCACCATCTTTAAAGTGAGAGGCTAATTTTTTGAGTGCTTGGGTGGTATCTTTTTTAATGAAAAACCCAAGTACAATACTGGGTATCCACCATGGCGCTTCACAGCTTATGTTGTAGGTGATGTCAGTTGTCGGCACTGCACTACTATTGCTGGTATTAAAATATATATCGCCACGGTGATGGGCCACAGGTTTATTGCCCATTATTTGATAACAAATATGACAGTCATCTGCGCTAATGATCTGCTCTTGAAATTGGCTGCCAAGCATACTGACTTGCCTAATCGAGCCTTTGCCACCGCTTATATCACCTGCATTTTGGGTTTTTAAGAGTAAAAACCTAGCATTAAAAAATCGATGTAAATGTTCATGTTCAAGCAAAGTGTCTCTGACCTGTGAGGGCATTGCGGCAACACTTTGTTTTAAGCTTATCGATATCATATTGACAACAGACACTATTTTTCAATCAAACTAGCATAAAAAGATATGCCATAACAGTTTTGCTAATTCGCTAACATTTTTTAGCTTTAGGCGACATGAGCATATTTGCCCATGCTTTGTCTCAATATTGAAAACCCATACTTGCTAATGGGTTTCATTACCCAATTGAAAATAATGTCCAATATGGCTACATTGCGTTCATCAGAAACTACTCAGCGCTACTTTTTATAGCTGACAGCCAATACCGAACTGTAAAACCGCAACCTTGATGGTGGAATGTTAATGGACAATCGTTCACCCAAACGGGTTGGTTTTCATTTCAACATATCTGTTTGAAATACCAGCCAGCGAGTTTGGGTAGGTTGATTACTTCAGTTATCTAGTTATCTAGTTATTTAGTTACTTATTATTTACTTGTGACTGCCGTCACACATAGGCTGAGATGCTGTCGATTTGCAGCCACAAAAAAACACTTTCTTGGAGTCGGTTGCCGTGTACTTCACGGGTGTAAAACCTGTACCGCCATGTGAGCCATCACAAAAAGGTTGTTTGCCACTTTTACCACAAGAGCACCAAAAGTAATTTTTACCCGATTCTACTTCTACTGCATATGGTGTATCAGATGCTCGAATTGCCTCACTCATCATTCATTCCTCATCATTGTTGGATAGTGTTACGCCACGCATATTGGCATATAAGTTGTACTTTTTTAATCATATTGTTAGTCAAACTGATATAACGTTAATCTTACTGCTGCTTTGCATAGTTTGCATAGTCTGCATAGTTTGCATAGTTAGCATGATTGTTTGGTAACAGCGGCCTTGTCTCGCCCACTTTCATGGTCCACAGCGCGTTGTTGGATAAACCCCTATCCGCTGCTGATTGTTTAAAACGTATCCCAGCAGAAAACATGGGTTCGTCTGACAAACTGCTGACTGTTCCCCAATGAGAAGCAATCAAGGTCTTTGCTCGCACATCTATTCCAATGGAAACCGCTTCTTCGGGAGTGGTATGTGACATCCACATCAACTCCCTAGGTTCATAAGCCCCTATGGGTAAAATAGCATAATCAAACGAGCCATATTTATCACCAAGATTTTTAAATATGCTGCCTGAGTACCCTGTATCGCCAATAAAAAGAATACGTTGTTGGGCACTATTAATTACCCAAGAAGCCCATAAGGTTTCATTATGATCCGCTATACTGCGAGCAGAATCATGTACTGCCGGCTCTGCAGTCATTTCTATGCCTTCAACAGATACCGACTGTCCCCAATCTAACTCAGTGACCTTACTATACCCTCGCTCGATAAAAAAAGGTTTAAGCCCTAAAGGCACCACTATATGAATATCATCTTTGTTTTTTAAATTACTAACCGTTTCATCATCCAAATGGTCATAATGGTTATGTGAAACAATCACAATATCTATTGAAGGCAATGAATTGATAGGGAGCGGCGACGCAACAAGTCTTGTTGGCCCTGCCCATGAAACTGGACTGGCGTATTTTGAAAGAAAAGGATCAGTCAAAATCGTTTTGTTAGCCACTCTTATGAGAAAACTAGCGTGCCCCAACCAGGTTATACTGTCGCTTTCAATTGAGTCTAGAAGCTCAATCGACTCCCGCTCAGACAATGTATGTCCACCAGGAATATCAGGCACAAATACCGAACCCCAAACCCTTCGTAAATAGAAAAGCAAACCTTTAGGCGCCGCCGTTTCCACAAACGGATAGTTTTGATATCCAACACTAGTATGATGTTTTGGGATATGACTGGATGAAATTGGCTCTGAACTTTCAAAGGGTGTTGAGGTACACGCAAACAAGATAGCCAATGCTAAAATTGAACAAATAAACACATTAGCGTATTTCATTATCGCTCTCTAAAAATTGCATCATATTAATATCTGAAAACGTCATGTGTTTAAATTTCCGGCTGTTATTATTTCATCATACGAAATTTATCGTACACATTATAAATGCGAATTTTACATGCAAATGATATTTTTATTAGGGGTGCTCTTCGGGTTGCAGATAAAGGATAAAAAACTAGGCACATAATAAACTGTTTTTGTCAGACAGTGGATAGACTTACTATGCCTTTTACACCGATTAATTACATTTTTTGACCGTTATCTGTTCTCAGTTTCATTTGCACATTGCGAGCGCGCTATCCAAGTGGTACAAATTCATCATTGTTAATAATTCAATTAAATTCAATTAAATGATCCACGTGCCTAAACAAATACTGACCACTGAACAAGCCATGCGTTACAACCGGCAAATAGTCTTGCCTAACTTCGACTTAGACAAACAAGAAGTGCTACTTAACGCCAAAGTGCTCATTGTTGGGGTAGGGGGCTTAGGTTGTGCTGCTGCACAGTATTTAGTTGCCGCGGGGGTTGGTGAGATGACATTAATCGACGATGATCATGTTGAAAAAACCAACCTCCAACGTCAAGTGTTACATGGTGAAGCTGATGTAGGCGTCAATAAATGTGTGTCGGCTAAAGCATCATTAGCACAACTCAACAGTGATATTAACATCCATGTTATTCAAAACCGTCTTGAATTAAGTGACTATGTTGAGCTTATTCAGCCCCTGGATATGGTACTAGATTGCACGGATAACTTGGTTAGCAGGAACACTCTTAATCAGGCTTGTTATCAGGCAGGTACGCCTTTGGTGTCAGGCGCAGCTATTCGTATGGAAGGCCAGCTGATGAGTATAGTGCCGCAACAACACTCTGCCTGTTATGCTTGTATCAGCGCTTACTTTGGCGAGCAAAATTTAAGTTGTGTAGAGTCGGGTGTGATGTCACCTGTGGTAGGTGTTATTGGGGCGATGCAAGCATTAGA
>CAJQKX010000045.1 GCA_905479025.1 uncultured Paraglaciecola sp. | reverse complement strand
AATTGATCTGTATTTTGAATAATCTGGCGTCATTCTGTCGCATGCTTTTTATAATTTGATCCAACCGTCATATTCCTTTCGTATAAATGCTAAACAGGAAACACCTGTTTAATCAGTAATTGGAGATAACCTATGTTTCGTCGTACTTTTCTTGCCATAACGTCCGCAGCCACAATTACATCAGCCTCCCTCGCATTTGCAGGTGGCCATTCAAAGGATATCGTAGATACCGCCGTCGGTGCAGGCTCGTTTGCCACATTGGTCGCTGCCGTACAGGCAGCTGGTCTTGTTGAGACCTTGAAGGGTGAAGGCCCGTTCACAGTATTTGCGCCTACAGACGAGGCGTTTGCAGCCTTACCGGAGGGTACTGTCGAAACCCTTCTACTACCAGAAAACAAGGAAAAATTGACATCTATCCTGACCTATCACGTCGTTTCTGGCAAAGTCATGAGTAGCGATTTAACGAACAATATGATGGCCGAAACAGTTCAAGGCAGCCAAGTAAAAATCATGACTTATGGAGGCGTCACAGTTAACGGTGCAAATGTGGTAACGGCGGATATTGAGGCGTCAAATGGCATCATTCATGTGATTGATGCAGTTATCATTCCAAAGTGATCCGTAGCGAAAAATAGAAAAGACCCAGCCCGTCGGTGTTCGCAGTAAATTGGTGAAACCGGTGACGGCTCTCTGTCATTTACTAACATCCTTAATGCTTTATGTTTTTTGGAGACCGGCGGTCTGGGCTTGTTTTAAATATTAGTAATTTCTTATCACAAAGTTTACGGCAGAGCTTGCAAGGCCTTAAGCGTTTCCTGTTCAAACCCTGATCCGCGTTATTGTTAGCGCATACATACGTATGGCATGGGGGTGGTCGTGGATACGGTTTCGTAAATTCAACAGCGCACTGCATCCAATACAAATAGATGCCCTAACCGGAACTTGCTTGCCGAAATTAGGATAATATATATGTGTATGACATACTTTTTCGTTTCAATGTAGATTTCCCACCCAGCATCTGTTTAGGCAGTATCTCTAGCGTGTTCCACTTTAGATAAGGGTAATTGAGCCGTCTTCTTTGGTTTGTAAACTAAGTTTATTTTCGGTGTTGAGTGTGTCTAGACATTCAGTGAGACCGCCGAAGTGACAACAGATTTTGCTTTGGCGTCCTGGGCTTCACAATCTGTATGGATTCCTGCCATCAGTTCCTTGAAATGGGTGTCAGGATTAATCCCAACGTCTTCTGACTGACGTTTGTTCAGGTTCTGAATTGTGAAATTGGCTGCAGCAGCAGCTTTGGCGATTACGAAAGACTGGTATAAATCTTTAAGCATGTGCTTATCCTTCTTTGCTCTTGCGATGCATATGAGAAGGGCAGGGCGCTATTACGTCAGCCAAGAATGCATTCCCGAAATGCTGCTCCTGTATGGCAATAATGATCCATTTGCCAATTTTGGTCGTATGATTGCGTAATGTAAATGATGACGGAAATTATTAAACCAATGATCTACGCAACAGTCGCAACAATCACGCTCGTGACTGCAAATATTGCCTTCGCTGGTAACTGCGCAACCCACAGCGCAGATGCAGTTAAATGTGACCTAGCTGGAAAAGCGTGGGATGAAGCGACAAGTACCTGCAACGATCCTTCTGCTTAACGAAGCTTGCAATCCGCTAGAATTTTTTGAACCTGCCGTGCAGACGGCGCGGCGGGTTTTTTCATTCCTGTAAGAAATTTCATCTAAAAAATAAAATACAAGTTTATTTAGAGTGTACCCGGAGTGAACACTCTAAATGTGCTGTAAAAACGTTCATTAAGGGTGATGCTTTGGTTTAATATACATTATGTTCACCGAGGCCAAGTATTATTGTGAACATATCGAAGTATGCAAATGGCCAAGTATGGATATGCAAGGGTAAGTAGCCTGTCGCCGTCAACAGACGTACAGATCAAAGCATTACAGGAGGCTGGTTGTACAGTTGTCAAAACTGAAAAGATCAGTGGCAGCATTAGGGTTGGTCGGGTTTAACTCGCCAATACTTTGGACTTCATGCAGTCTGGTGACGTGCTTGTGGTCTGTAAAATGGATAGGCTGGGCAGGGACACCAGAGATGTCCTCAACCTAGTCCATGAGATCGACTAAAAGGGTGCATCTCTGCAGGTATTGGAACCCGCCATAGATACGGCTGGTGCAATGGGTTAGATGGTCCTCATGGTTCTGGGCATGGTGTCTGAAATAGAACTGTCTTTTATCAAACAGCGACAGTCCGAGGGTATAGCTGCAGCCAAGGCGCGAGGTAGTTTACCAAGGCAGACCCCGGTCGATAGATTATAATGCTATTCTGCAGTTGCAGGCGCTTGGTGTGACTGCAATTGCTGCTAAGATGTATTGCTGCAGAGGGACAGTTTATAAGGCTTTGGGTGAAATTTTAGAACAAAACTAGTAGCGTTTATTTTTTTATGATGTCTAATCCTCTGATTTATTTTGTGTTTTCATTGTTTTTCTGGTGTCTTTGATCAATTTCAGAACTAGGATGCCAACTGCCAACATAATGCCTGACATAAAAACACCAGCGATGATTTCAGTGAGTGCCATTTTTAAACGCCTTACTTTTCTCTTTCGACCGTAGTCGTAAGCTCATCAGCTATCAAACTGTTTTCTTGAAATTTTAAAGAAACCTGACGCTGGTAAGGGTAAAATTAGCTGACGTAATGCCATATGTATCTGCGGTTTTCGTGGTCTTTCAAAAGTTCTATCTGTGGTACGGATAGTGAATATGGGTCGTCCTCAAACCGCCGTTTAAGCACCATCACTTCCCAAACTAGTTTTACGAGTTCATCATCTGTCATATGAATTCTAACGACAGCAGTGAAACTTATTTTAATAAACGCAATTTTTGCTACTGATAATTCCAGTATCTATCAGCATTTACTTAATTAAGCCTTATGGTGCTGAATTAGTCGGTACTGCTTGGTTTCCACCATCAGTGTTTCTAATTATGATTTTTTGTTTGGATTTGAAATGAAGGTCTTTGGTAGCCTGAATTTGCCCTCAATAAATACTATGCCACCAGGTTATTCAAAAATTTCCTGTTCTATGTTGCCAATTTCCTGAAGCGAGGCCACTTTATTGGGTTAGGTGGTGTCTTCAGGAGATTGGTCAGTAGGTTTTTGACTTAATGCCATGTGTGTTTACTTCTAAGTATGGGAGGCCTCGTTGCGGCTAAGGGAATTGAACAAATATTGGGTTGTTTGATAAAAGGTATTAGAGAAAAATGGGTGGATTCATATGGTGAGGGAACCCAATTTTACTTGGATTATGGTAAACTTTTCGTTATTGGCTTGTGTATCTACATAGCTATGCAAGTATCTCAATAACACGAAGGCACCACACCTAATGAGCAATGGAATGATTGTCGGATTGGTTATAGCCGCCTTGGCCGTTTGTGGCGGTGGAGCCAGTTATTTTCTTTTATCTTCAGAAAAATCCGCTCCGGTAGCCTCTACGCAGGAAAAAAAATCAGACCCCAAGAAGACTGATTGCAAATCAGCCGCTGCTGTGGTGCCAGCGGTGGGGCTTGTTGCTGGAGTTGGAGTCGCTGCCGCTGTTGCTGCATGTCAATAATCAACTGTTTCATTTGAAGGTCTGTAAGTCTGCTATGGAACGCTTTCTGGCACAAATCAAAGCCACAGATGCTTGATCTGATTTATGATGTCGTACTTAACCTCCAGATTAACATCCTGCTGATATGTCCTGGCGCGCTGCTTTCAAACTAAGTTTTGAACTGATCAAGAAATGAATAATCCTTTTTACTCATTTCAAGTAATTGTCTTCCAACCCAATGTACCTGACCATAGTGAGAAGCCGCGCTAGAACCTGCCCCTCGCTCACCTACAGAATTCCTCTGTTCCCTGTCCAAACTGGTAGTGTAAACATGGTACTAAACGTGCGGCGCAAGCTGTGAACGATTAGTAGGGGGTCTTTGCTCACCCTTCTGATGTGTACCATCAAGGCATCAGATGCTTTATTTGAACTTTGCGGTCCTTACCTGTTCTCAGAAAAGTGAATGAACTTTAAGGCTCTTTTTGTTGATCATAGTGTCTCTTGGTGGAAACAGTTTCCAAACTTCCGACACTAAGGGAATTAATCTTCTTGACGGTCTGCCAACGCCACCAAAATCAAGGTCGAACCAGAGCAGCCTATCACTATAATCATGTTTGAAAGCGTATTTTAATACCGGGCTGACTGGATTGAAGTAGGCCTTGATAGTTTCATTGGTGCTCCTCCCAAAACACTTAATGTCTTTGCTGGCGAGAATAGTCATGTATTTGGTCGCTAGAGAATTGTTAAATTCATCCGAGCTGACGTTACCTGCCCATTCTATGAAGACACTTATTTTGGTTATATAGTCAGTTTTAGTCTTTTCACGTAATGGCCCATTTCTGCTCATGCCAAAAAAGGAAGAAGAAAAATACTCTTCTGCCGTATGTTTAAACGGCTTACTAGGTATTTTGGGTGCGGAGCGTTCTTCGGATGAATTTCAAAACTCTGGATTAAACGTGTCTTAAAGGGGTTCTATGTTTTTGCGATGATCATGCTAGATTTGGACTTGGGCATCGTTGGGTTTGTACCCGAAGGTTTTTCCCCCGCTCTTTGAACCAGATTATCATACTCATCCCATCTCTTATCGGGATCAAACCACAATGCAGCACGTTTCTTAATAAAGTCTTCAGGAAATGCAACGTTACTGCCATCACGTAATTCAAGGGTATGCGATAAGGCCTTTCTAGTTCTAAGGCGGCCTAGGCTAAAGGGTGACCGGCTAGGTTGCTTCATCCAATTCTCAAAAATTTTTAGCTTGTTTGGCACGCAGTCTTTCCTTGGCGACAGTTGGATCAAACGTGCCGAGTAATTTATAAATCTGTTTCCGTCCAATGATAGGCCGTAGTTCAGTTGAGACTGTTACACAGGCTTGCAGATGTCGCTGGCCTGATCTTTTTGAAACAGTGGTACTAGGATATGATCTGCCCATACACCTCAAAATACACCCGTTTAAGAGGGCGTCTATCTGTTTCAATCCTTATTTATATGGATGTAGAGGTCAATAGGTAGGATTGGTGGAGCCTAGGGGGATCGAACCCCTGACCTCTTGCATGCCATGCAAGCGCTCTCCCAGCTGAGCTAAGGCCCCAAGTGTTGCGGTGAACTTCACCGCGCCCCGCTGTCTAGGCAATGCCAGAGGCGGGATCAAGTTAAAAATCCGCCTCTTTGCATTTTGTGGTTACCGCGGGCTTAGATCAGTCGTCGTCATCGGATGGGACGTCGGCTATATCGTCCAGAGACACTGTATCGTCGTCTTCGTCTTCGAGTACGTCATCCCCAAGATCTACGTCTACCTTTGGATCCTCTTCCAGGATCACTTCATCCTCTTCGGTTTCCTCCAAGCTCTTGGCCTTGACGGATGCCGCGTCTTCCGCGTCGGCCGCTATCATACGGCTTTTGTTGCGGCTCAATTCTACTGTCTCCCCGGTGTAGGGGCTGACAATGGGTGTTTTGTTCAGGTCATAAAAGCGCTTGCCAGTGGTCGGACAGACGCGCTTTACGCCCCATTCATCTTTGGGCATGGAAAATCCCTTTCAACTTCTTTAGCCTTGTCTAAGGTCTGGGCCAACTGCCATATGTGATGCGGCGTGTCAAAGCCTTTGATACCTATTCTGCACTAAGAGGCAAAAATGGCGCAACACACCCTGTCTGGGCTTCCTGATATTCCGATTATCCTGCGCCGTTCGGCGCGGGCCAAACGTATCAGTCTAAGGGTTTCTGGACTGGACGGAAGGGTGACATTGACGCTTCCGCTCGGACTTGCAGAGCAAGATGGACTGGATTTTGCGATGCAAAAACTTGATTGGCTGCGCCATCAGATCGAACAAAAAATTGACATCCA
>CAJQKX010000044.1 GCA_905479025.1 uncultured Paraglaciecola sp. | reverse complement strand
CAGATGCCGACCCATTGTTCAAAAAAGTATATGACTCTTATTCAGATTTTCAAATCAAGGTGATGAAATACCACCAAATATCAGAGTTTGAATATTATAAAAATCGTGCTGGCAATAACAACTAATTGAGAAATACAGAATGTAAAAAGTTGACTCTATTAGACTAATATTGACAGTCTTGTATCTGCCTTTTATCGCTTTGTAAGGCGTCTGCACCTCAGTCAATTTTTCATCAATATATTACTGACTTTGTTTCGATTAATTCCCTAGGTAATACATAACCTTAGGTGAGTGTTAAATAATAAACAACGTTACACCATTGCATCTTTATTAGCTGTTCAGATGTGTTTAAGCGTTAACTAGCATTACAATGCACAAAAATTTATAAGTAGGAACTTTATATGATTGTTAAGCCTAAGATCCGTGGCTTTATCTGTACTAATGCGCATCCAGTTGGATGTGCGACTAATGTTCAACAACAAATTGATTATGTCAAAGCTCAGGGAACGTTGCACAATGCGCCTAAAAATGTGTTGGTGATTGGGAGTTCTACTGGTTATGGAATGGCTTCAAGGATCACTGCTGCATTTGCTGGAGGTGCTAATACCTTGGGGGTGTGTTTTGAAAAACCCCCAACAGAACGTAAAACAGGCACCGCAGGCTGGTATAACACAGCGGGATTTCATGCGAAGGCAGCTGCAGCTGGGCTATATGCAAAAACCTTAAACGGTGATGCTTTTTCAAATGAGCTAAAACAGCAAGTTATCGATACTTTGAAAGCGGATATGGGTAAAGTAGACTTGGTCATCTACAGCCTAGCATCGCCAAGAAGAACGGATCCTAAAACAGGTGAAGTATACAAGTCGACCTTAAAACCTGTAGGTCAAGCATACAGAACTAAAACTTATGATACTGATAAAAATGTCATTCATGAGATTGCGCTAGAGCCAGCCAACGAAGATGAAATTCAGCAAACCATTAAAGTTATGGGTGGTGAAGACTGGGAATTGTGGTTGGATGCGTTAGGCGAAGCAGACTTATTAGCAGACAATTGCAAAACCACAGCTTATACCTACGTTGGGAAAGAACTGACTTGGCCAATTTATGGACAGGCAACTATTGGTAAAGCCAAAGAAGATTTAGATCGCGCTGCTGCTGCCATTGTGAAAACCCAAGCGAGTAAAAATGTGCAGGCATATGTGTCATCTCTAAAAGCCCTAGTCACGCAAGCAAGTTCAGCTATCCCAGTTATGCCCTTGTATATTTCATTAATCTATAAAGTGATGAAAGAAGAAGGTACACACCAAGGTTGTATCGAACAAATTTACGCCTTATTTACTGATAAATTGACCCATGCTACGCCAGAGGTGGATGAGTTGGGTCGCTTATATATGAATAACAAAGAAACCAACGATGCAACACAGGCAAAAATCAAAACGTTATGGGATCAAGTCACCCAAGAAAATTTTCACGAATTAAGTGATTATGCAGGTTATCACCATGAGTTTTTGAAATTGTTTGGTTTTGACTTAACTGATGTTGATTATGATGCTGACGTTGAATCCTTAGTCGATTGGTAGAAGATAGGGGTAGGTCAAAATTTATTTAAAATACAAACCGCTGCGTGGCGGTTTTTTTACTTTCGTAATTTAGTTACCCCTGAAAGAACCAAATCAACACCAAACGAGTAAAAACCATAAAATAAATGAGTTTAAACAGCAAATTGCGTGGAAGAATTACACAGGATAATGCTAAAATTCTCTGCTGAGCGTGGGTGAACTTAAAAACATGTCTGAAATTTTCCCTAAACGCATAAATTTAAAGGGAGTTTAGACAATTCTACCTAGTTGCAAAAATTTACTTGTAGCTTATTAAAAAATCATTAATTGACGATACTTACCACCACTAGGTTTTTATTTACGGTTATAACGACAGCTGTAAAAGAGAGTCTAATGGTGCTGTGTATTAATTAGAGTAGTGCTATTGCGTATGATAAAAATTAACAAAGGGTTAGACCTTCCTATTCAGGGAGCCCCACAACAAAGTATCCAAAATGGAAACTCTGTCACCAGAGTGGCTATTTTGGGTGAAGAATATATTGGCATGCGTCCAACAATGCATGTCCAAGAAGGGGATAAAGTGAAAAAGGGCCAGATTCTTTTTGAAGATAAAAAGAATCCTGGCGTCAAATTCACCGCTCCAGCTGCCGGTAATGTTGTTGAAATTAACCGTGGTGCAAAACGTGTTTTGCAATCTGTGGTGATTCAGCTTGAAGGTGATGGAAGTGAAGTATTTGCTAAATATAGCAATACCGAACTAGCATCATTGGATGCGGTTAAGGTACAAGAAAACTTAGTGAATTCTGGCATGTGGACAGCTTTTAGGACCCGTCCTTATAGTAAGTCACCAGCACTTGATTCAAAACCTAACTCGATTTTCGTTAGTGTGATGGACACCAATCCTTTGGCTGCCGATCCTCAGATAATCATTGCCCAGCGAAGCGAAGACTTTGCTAACGGTTTGCAGGTTATTAGCCGCTTAACCGATGGTAAGGTCTTTGTAAACAAAGCACCAGGCGCTGACATAGATACTGGCGATGCCACTGTTGAAGTGAATGAATTTTCTGGTGTCCACCCTGCAGGCCTGGTGGGTACTCACATTCATCACTTAGATGCGGTGGGTCAAAGAAAAAAAGTCTGGCATATAGGCTACCAAGACGTATTAGCGATTGGAAGTTTGTTCATAACAGGTGAGTTAGACAACCGAAAAGTAGTGTCCCTAGGGGGCCCAGAAGCCAAAAGTCCACGTTTAGTGCGCACATTATTGGGTGCTGATATTACTGAGCTTACTGATGATGAAACGAATGCAGGCGATATTCGAATTTTGTCTGGATCTGTATTACTGGGTAATCACGCTCATGGTGTGCACGGTTATCTTGGCAGATTCCATAATCAAGTGTCTATTTTACGTGAAGGCCGTGAAAAAGAATTATTTGGTTGGATAAAACCAGGTGTCAATCAACATTCAGTCACCCGCGCTTACTTTGGTCATTTCAGTCCTAAGAAATTATTTGGTATGACCACAACAACAAATGGGTCTGATCGTTCCATGGTACCAATCGGTAACTATGAACGTATTATGCCTTTAGATATTTTGCCTACTTTATTACTAAGAGACATGATTTCTGGCGATACAGACGGGGCACAAAGCTTGGGGTGCTTAGAGCTAGACGAAGAAGATTTGGCATTATGTACTTATGTCTGCCCTGGCAAATATAACTATGGGCCGATCCTGCGTGATTGTTTAGAGCAGATTGAGAAAGAGGGTTAATAATGGGCTTAAAAGTATTTTTAGAGAAAATTGAACCTGATTTTGAAGCGGGTGGAAAATATGAAAAATGGTATGCCTTATATGAAGCGGCAGCGACCATTTTCTATACACCGGGTACGGTAACCAAATCGACTACCCATGTAAAAGACAGTATTGATTTAAAACGTATTATGATTTTTGTGTGGATGGCAACATTCCCAGCCATGTTTTATGGCATGTTTAATATTGGTCAACAAGCACAGATTGCCATCGTTACAGAAGGCGCATTGTGGGCTGACACAGCTACAGCGTTTTGGCAAGCAGGTCTATATGAAATACTTGGTGGTCAACTCGATGCCAGTACTGGTTGGATTGGCTTGCTGTTATATGGGGCTTGTTTCTTTGTGCCCGTTTACGCCACTGTATTTGTCGTTGGTGGATTCTGGGAAGTGCTCTTTGCATCTGTGAGAAAACATGAAATCAACGAAGGATTTTTTGTTACATCAGTTTTATTCTCGCTTACTCTTCCTGCCACAATTCCCCTATGGCAGGCGGCCTTAGGTATTACCTTCGGTATCGTTATAGCCAAGGAAATATTTGGAGGAACAGGACGTAACTTCCTTAACCCGGCATTATCTGGACGTGCTTTTCTGTATTTTGCTTACCCTGCACAGATTTCAGGTGATGCTATTTGGACAGCTGCAGATGGGTACTCAGGCGCAACATGGCTAAGTCAAGCAGCTAATGGCTCAGTGACTGACTGGAGTCTTAATGCTGATTGGTTTAATGCATTCTTAGGAAATATTCCAGGCTCTATGGGCGAAGTGTCTGCGTTGGCAATTTTAATTGGCGGGCTGTTTATTATCTACATGCGAATAGCCTCATGGCGAATTGTGTTAGGTGTGGCTTTGGGCGTGTTGTTATTTTCAAGTTTATTAAACCTTATAGGAAGTGCAACAAATCCGATGTTTGCGATGCCTTGGTATTGGCATATGGTAATTGGAGGCATGGCCTTTGGTATGTTCTTTATGGCAACCGATCCTGTGTCAGCAGCATTTACTAACCAAGGTAAATGGGCTTACGGTATTTTGATTGGTTGTATGACGGTAATGATCCGCGTTCTGAATCCAGCTTTTCCAGAGGGTATTATGTTAGCAATATTGTTCGCGAACTTGTGGGCACCTTTATTCGATTATTTTGTTGTTCAAGGCAATATAAAGCGGAGGATTGCACGTGTCGGCTAAAAAAGAAACGTTAGGTAAAACCGTAGGTGTTGTTGTTGCTGTATGTTTAGTTTGCTCAATTATTGTGTCCACTGCTTCAGTGGGTTTGCGTTCGCTGCAAGAAGCCAACGCAGCAATAGACAAACAATCTAATATTGTAGAAGCAGCGGGTTTAATTGATTTTGCTGCAGGTGATATTTCTGGAACGTTTGAAAAATACATTGAAGAACGCTTCATTAACCTTGATACAGGCGAGTATGTGGATAAGCCAAAAGATGGCTACGACATGTATAAAGCCGCTAAAAACCCTCAGTTCTCAGTTGAAGTCACTAACAGTAATGTAGGATTTAAACAGCGAGCCAGCATTGCTAATATTTATTTAGTAAGAAATGATGCAGGTGAAGTCACTCGTTTAGTACTACCGGTTCATGGTAGCGGCTTGTGGGACTTGATGTATGGACTTTTAGCGATTGATGCTGATGGAAACACCGTACGCGAACTGATCTACTATCAACACAAGGAAACGCCAGGTTTGGGCGGTGAAATACAAAACCCTAGCTGGAAAGCCAAGTGGGACGGTAAAAAATTGTTTGACGATGGAAAAGTAGCTATTGAAGTTAATAAAGGTGACAACTCAAACGACCAGTATGCGGTTGATGCTCTTTCAGGCGCCACGCTTACCAGTAACGGTGTGCAAAACACATTAACTTATTGGGCAGGCGAGAATGGCTTCGGGCCATATCTTAAAAACCAAACTTGGAAATCGTAAGGGATCGACACAATGGCTGAAATTAAAGAAATGAAACAGGTGTTGTTCGGACCCGTCCTGAACAATAACCCAATAGCATTGCAAGTGCTGGGCGTTTGCTCGGCCTTGGCAATCACGACTAAATTAGAAACAGCACTGGTTATGTCATTGGCATTAACCACAGTCTGTGCGTTTTCTAACTTTTTTATCTCACTCATCCGTAAACAAATACCTTCTAGTGTGCGGATTATTATTCAAATGACGATTATTGCTTCTTTGGTAATTGTAGTCGACCAAATACTCAAAGCTTACTCTTACGAGATATCAAAACAACTTTCAGTCTTTGTTGGTTTGATTATCACAAACTGTATCGTAATGGGACGAGCAGAAGCCTATGCTATGAAGAGTCCACCTTTGATGTCTTTTCTCGATGGCCTTGGAAACGGTATAGGCTACTCCGTGGTGCTAATCATCATTGGAACTATCAAGGAATTATTCGGTTTTGGTACGTTATTAGGTTTTGAAATCTTACCTTTAATTCAAAATGGTGGCTGGTATCAAGGTAATGGTTTATTGATTTTACCTTTCAGTTCATTCTTTTTGATTGGTGGTCTAATCTGGGTAATCCGAACTATACGTCCAGCACAAGTCGAGCCAAAGGGATAATTCATGGAACATTATATTAGTATTTTTGTTAAATCTGTTTTCATTGAAAACATGGCTTTATCCTTATTTTTAGGTATGTGCACTTTTTTGGCAGTATCTAAAAAAGTGAAAACAGCCATGGGTTTGGGTTTAGCAGTAATTGTTGTTCTGGGTATTTCAGTGCCTGTTAACCAAGTTATATTTGTGAATATTTTAGCCCCAGGCGCACTTGGCTGGGCTGGTTTCCCAGAAGCAGATTTAAGCTTTTTGAGCTTTTTAACTTTTATAGGCGTAATAGCTGCATTGGTCCAAATATTGGAAATGACGTTGGATAAGTTTTTTCCTGCGTTGTATAACGCACTTGGGATTTTCTTACCCCTTATCACAGTAAATTGTGCCATTTTTGGTGGTGTTGCATTCGCGATACAACGTGAATATAACTTCAGTGAAAGCATTGTTTACGGTGTGGGCAGTGGGTTAGGTTGGGCGATAGCTATCACCTTACTCGCGGCAGTACGTGAAAAACTTAAATATGCAGACATGCCGGAAGGCATACGAGGTTTGGGTTCAGTATTTATGATTACTGGACTGATGGCACTTGGTTTCCAGTCATTCACCGGCATCGCACTGTAAACGGCACTTTGAGGAATAGTTAAATGAATCCGAATGAAATTTATCTTGGTGTAGGCATGTTCATCGCTATTGTTTTAGCGTTAGTGTTTATAATCATGTTTGCAAAATCTAAATTGGTGCCAGAAGGTGAAATCACCATTACCATCAACGGTGGTGCTGAAGCATCAATCACAGCTCAGCCTGGGGACAAGCTTTTAGGTGCCTTGGCGAATGCAGGTATATTTGTTTCTTCTGCATGTGGCGGTGGCGGTACTTGTGGTCAGTGTCGTGTTGATATTAAAGCCGGTGGCGGAGAGCTTTTACCCACTGAAGTGGATCATATTAGTAAAAAAGATGCTAAACAGGGATGTCGCTTATCCTGTCAGGTATCTATTAAAGAAAATATGGACATTGAGCTAGAAGAAGAAATTTTTGGTATCAAAAAGTGGGACTGCGAAGTTATCTCGAATGACAACAAAGCCACCTTTATTAAAGAACTTGTATTGAAGATACCTAATGGCGAAAGTGTGCCATTC
>CAJQKX010000043.1 GCA_905479025.1 uncultured Paraglaciecola sp. | reverse complement strand
TATATGGTTTTCAATAACCGCTCGAATGCCGCCTCGTTCGCGTGTGCCAACTATGGCTACTCCAGATAGTTCATTTTTTTGTTTCATAGCTAAACTCCTAATTTGTTAACCAGCACCAGTACACTTCTGTGCATTGATAAATGTGGGATTCTTTATGCGGTGAGTGCTTTCCAGCAGCATAATGAACCAGCCGAAGATCGACAGGTGATAAAGCGCCTGTGCGTTCGACGACAATGCACTTGTCATTATCAAAATGAACATCAACATACTTGCTCCAGGCCGCTCAAGACCCAGAATCATGAAGAACATTGAGAACAGCAGAAAGAAGAACCCTGGGAGACCTGTCTCACCAATTACATGGGGCCAATAGGTGTCATAAAAATATTGCCCCAACTTAACCCACCAGAAATCTTTCATCTCATTGTATTCATAGACATTTGCCACGTCCGCTGCTGCATGACTACCAATCGTTCCCCATCCCGCTCCCCAATAGTTTCTCTCGACTAAGGAGAAAAGTCCCTCAACCAAAAAGATAATTCTCGGTGAGTCAAATTTTTCGAGAAGCCACCAGAAATGCGCTTTGTCAGATATGACATAAAGAATACCGCAGCCGAAGAGAAGCAATATAATCAAAGCAAGATATCGCCGATAATCAATATTGATATAGCGGCAGATCCAAAATATCGTCAAAACCATCAGCAGGATAAATAACTCAAACCGCTGAATGGCTATCACCACAAAAAGCACACTGATGAGTACCATTGGAAAAATTAATTTTACTTTTTGTCTTTTGTGTTCAGATATTAAAAATACCGTTGTGATTGTGAAGAATAAGGCGATTTGCCCGGGATGCCAGAACCAGCCAACTAATCTGGGAACTAGCATTCCTGCGACGTGTCCTTTTTCGAAGTGGCCACCATTTTTGAAAATAGAGTCGTATAACCCAGGAACCGCCAGTTGAAATAATATTAGCAGTACAGTCACGATAATTATCGGTTTAATAATATTGAACGTTAGTTTGATCCATCGCTCATCACAACGCACTAATGAAAATAACATCATCATAGGGAAAAACTTAAGCTCATGATAAAGCTGAACTAGAATGATTTTGAAGCCCTTCTGTTGCGCCAATGAAATTAGAATGCCATATAGTAAATATAGGGTATAGAAACCGAGGGCCAGCCACCAATGAATGTTAAGCTTCGGCTTCATGAATGCTGTCAATAGCATAATGGCTATGATTGGGTAAAGTTTTTCGAATGCATCAAAGACACCATAGAGAGTGCCATCGATTTTTTTTACGAACACGAAAAGCAACTCCAAAAAGAACATCCCAAAGAGTACAGAAGGAACCAATGTAGCTTTCTTTTTTTCAATCATGACCTGTAAAGCATGTTTAACAATGCACTGTCTGGTGTGTTCGGATTTATTTTGCAGAGTTCATCGGCAATACAGGATTCAAAGTAGAGACGATCGTCTACGTTTAGTACCGGCTTGGCTCCTGTATTGCGCTCAACCAAGTAGCGCTTGATTGCTGTTACATATTTTTCTG
This sequence comes from uncultured Paraglaciecola sp., assembly GCA_905479025.1. The sequence goes on along the minus strand of CAJQKX010000043.1, from coordinate 3,054 downwards.
GTAAAATTTTGATAAATAAAGTCTTTACCACCGATTGTCTCATCAACACTTTCTGAAACAATTTTGAACGAGGTACGCCTGAGCGATTGGCGTTATCACTCTGCCAATCAATGGGTTTTAAACCAATGAAACGAACAATGTCATCCATAGTTTGGTGATTGTTCCTAGCATAATCTCGATACGATACGACTTTTAGACGACGCCCCAATAATTCACGTGCCTGCTGCACTGGTTCTACATAACGACTTGACTTAATGTTATGCCATATCGGCATGTAGGCAGCGCGAGCGCCCTTTAATTCATGCTCAATTGCTTCGCGGAAGCTAAGCGTTTCCCGTGCATCTCGTATAAGGTGAGAGTAAGCAGAAAAAGCTCTCTCTACCGGATCCCGAAGCATGATTATGTACTTTGCATCAGGGAACTGAGAATTCATTTCCTCTAGTACCCTTGGGTCCTCTATGGACATAGCAGAACCATCGATGCTTAGTTTTCCTTGTTCATAAAGTACTTTATATTGCTCTGGGTCAGTCACAAACATTTGTTTTACTGTGTCATTATCTGCAGGCCCTTCGAAACGATTACCCATGATCTTCGAGAAATGAAAATGCGGTTCCTTACGCTTGGTATTGGAAACTGCATCGTGTTTCATTAACTGGTTGTACATGCTGGTCGTAGCGCACTTTGTAAATCCGAGAATAAATACGTCTGGCATTAAATGTCTCCCTGATTTTCTATCTGTTCGATTAACTAATTGGACGTTGAGCGACTCTCAAAACTGAAAACGCTGATCCGCAACATGGGGATTGCAGATAGTGTGCCAAGGTACAATAAAATACTTTAATGGTCCTAGGGGCTCTCTGCACGAGTTGCCGTGACTATGGAATGACTTACGCACACGTATGTATAAAGGTTATTGGGACGCGTTTTTTTGCATATTGCAATGCACGATAAAAGCAAACAAATGCTTGCTGTTTTTTTTTGCATATTGCAACGCACATTGAGAATAGATTAAAGTTTGTCTGTTTGTCTGTTTGTCTGTTTGTTTTGTTGTTGTCAGTCACTGAGCGCTCTAAAGCACTGGTAATTAAAGTCCCAAGGTCCCCCTATTCCACATACCAGTGCCCCTCGCGGCTTTCTTCCGTATAATAAATCGACTAATTATTCCTAAAAAAACTGCGTGGCCCGCTTATTGCTGAACATGTATATGCACATAATTATTTGATTAAAAAGCTAAATCGTATAACGGACCGAGATACTGTATGAAAGTAGGGGAACGCGCCAGTAGCGAGACATTTGCTGACTATACATTGAGTCGCGTGCCTCGGGTGATAAGAGAATCACTGACTGATGAACAATATCAAGCAATACGCACATCTTTAATTGCACGGGATACAGATTCTCGCCACAGCATTGACATCAGGCTAACCATACCTTTGTTCTTCCGTAGCTATTATTTCATTTTTTTTGCAGGACGTGATCGGAGGGCATCAAGGTATATTCTGGAAAACGAGCGCTGGGCACTTATACCTTCGCCAATAAGAATGGGGCTCCGCTACATGGTTTCTTTTGCTGTCTCGTTAGTTATGCTCGGATTAGCATTTACTGCTGCCTACAAATTAAAGCAACTGATGGGTATCGATTTATTTCCCAACTTTCATCTATCGGACTTGTTGCCATTCGAGTTGTCGCATGCAGGTAATAGTATGCATATAGCAGACGGAGCAACGCATGTTAACAAATAACGATTTTTTACCGCACCTCAAAAGCGGTTTTTTTCTACTGTTTCTATTGTTACTGACAGGGTGTGGATCATTTGAAAATCTTATCACTGTCCCCGTAGAAAATGGACTAACCAATATTAAAGCTTACAACACTGCGCTGCATAAAGAGTCTCTCTATTACTTTGACCCAATCCGTCTGGATAGTCGCGTGACGAAACTCCGTCTTGAACCGCGGACTGACCATTTATTTTTTGTCATTGATCAAAGCTCCTCACTATCTAAGGATTTAAACGGTGTTGACATGCGCTTATATGCCCGCGAGATAGTCCGTCGTTTTGTCCGTACGTTGCCCAAGCAAACGTATAGCGGTGCAATCCTGACAAATACACAGAAACCGAGTTCATACGGTCAAAGGCTCAGTCTGATAAACTTCACCTCCGATGATATAGAACAGACTCTAGTGAGAGCAGCGTCTCAGAGAAATACAACAGAGACTCCGTTAGAAGAAGTCATTATTCAACTCTCTCACCTAATCAACCAGGTCAGTGGACACTCTGCCGTGATTTTGGTGACTTCTTGGTCCGAAATTGATAAATCCTTGGAACGTGCTGTTATGCAAATGCGCCAAAGTAATAGCTTTGTAGAAAGTACCGCTGTAATTAACTCGCCTCCAATATTGGCGACTTCGCAGGAACACCGAACAGGCGTGTGTTTATACACTGTAGGAGTGGGTAATAGGCTTTCGAGGACTCGACTTGATACTGTCGATAGTTGTGGGTATTCGGTAGCCGCTGACAAGGTTGCGCAGCCGAGAGACATGGCTCACTTCGTACAGAACATTCTGTACAAAGGTCCGGCTGATACCGATGGTGATGGGATATATGATTATCGAGACCGTTGTTTAAATACACACGCGGGAAGAATAGTCGATTATTCCGGTTGTCCGCGCTTTGCCAACAATAATTTGGGAGCGCCTAATGATTAAATATAAAATAGCAATTAATGGCTTGTTACTTTGCCTTGTTGCTGGACACCTCATGGCAGCCGATGAACGTTTAGGTGTTCCGACATTAGAGGATAAGCAACGCCGAGAAGCCATTGCGGCAGCCGATCAAGACGATGAGTCATTGCTACCCGAACAGATGATGGTTGTCAAAGCTGCAACCAACCTGATTGATAACAATCCATCACAGATTGAAAAAAATGTATCTAACTCTCTCGATCCTGTGAGCTTAGAAGAGAAAATTCAACAACAAACCGTGCAGAGTAGTTTGGAGCTGTTTGGTTATGAGATGTTTTCTGGAGGGGCGAACACATTTCCTGCCATTAGCGG
>CAJQKX010000042.1 GCA_905479025.1 uncultured Paraglaciecola sp. | reverse complement strand
GCCGGATTTTTATATACCTTGTCGTCAGCACAATCTCCAATAACAAAATTTGCGTTTTTTGGGATATTTTCAAGGCTTCCAGTTTTGAGATTATCAATACCAGTAATCGAATATTTTTTAAGTAATAAATGCTCCGCCAGTCTAGAGCCAATAAATCCAGCAATGCCGGTAATTAATATATTTTTCATAACTTCGCTGCCTCACTTATAGATGGAGTTTACTAATCTCGCTTATGGGGTCATAGATCCCGATGCTGTTTTTTAGCTTCGCACGTTTTTCAAAGGCTTCTTACTAATTTCCAGCTGCAGGTTGACAACGTTTAGTTCATAATCGCGCCTCAAGACGCGCTGTCTTCCATTGGAACCTAGCTCATTTGCCCACTCCGGCTTCCTTATGAACCTAAGCATCGCTGCAGACAGCAATTCAGCTGACCGGACTGGAACAAGTAACCCTGCTTGGCTTGGTATAACTTCCTCTCTTGGACTACGTATGTTTGTCGCTAAACAGGCAATTCCATTGTCATCGCTTCAAAGATACTACTTAGTATGCCCTCCCAACAAGAAGGTAATACGTATAGGTTCATTATACTTAACAGTTCCAGAATATCCGTTCGATAACCAGTCAAGATAAGATTTTCCTTGATCTTTTTTTTGTGCTGCATAAATGGCATGATCGTGAGTCTGACAATCACCAATTAACAAAAAATAGCAATTTTTATTGGTTTTATTAACTATTTCCGCTGCTTTTAAAAATTCTTCAATACCCTTTTCTGTTACGAGTCTGCATATCATTCCAACAACAAAGGCATCTGAATTTTCCCGCACTCTCTGCATCCTCAAAACTTTGGGTCAATAGAGTATGCACATGCACTACATCAAATGAATTATCTCTTAGAAATTTCTATAACGCCAAAGTAGATCTAAAATGAGATAGAATATTAAAACTCCGGGAAATCGCAATTGGCTCTATTTCATAACCAGCAACCCTCAATTCTTCTATGCATACCGATACGACCTCATTACCTTTAGATACCAGTGCGTCAACTATAGAGAGTAGGAATGTTTTTAATGTAAAATCAACGGCGCAGATCTGACATATTTTCAATATATTTTTCTCCTTCAACTATCGATTTTTTAACTTTGAAATAATTTTTCCCCATTTTGGCATATCCAGGTCTACCCAAAAAAAATCACTTACCTCTCTACTAACATCTAATAGATTTGATGATTCAAGTGCTGCACATAATTGTTCAGGATCACTCACAAATGTAACACCCTCAAAACCTCTAAGAGGACTCATATTAAGATCATTACCGTCTAAATAAATCACTACATTTTTGTCCATGAGAAAACATTCAAGGGCTCCGGTAGTAGTCATGCTCGTGAAAACCAGGTCAGACTGTTCGACGATGTCTTCTAATGGCCGATTGGTTTCTGTTAAATCGAGCACTGGATATCCAGAGATATCTATTCTTGCCGCAGGATGAGGCTTGATCTCAAATGACCCCAGAAAGCCATGGCTTTCAACTGACGACTCTAGCGCTTTCAGCATTTGATCGGTTCGCTCTTTGCTAAAATCCCCTACGATTAGTACCCTTTTAATTTCCTCATTATTATGATGTCTCGATAACTCCCTTTTTATAGTACACCTCTTCCTTTTATTCAGATGTTGATAGCGCAAAGCCTCTGATTTTAGGAGTTTTGATTCTAAATAGCCATTTTTAGAGAAATACTCCCAACATATTTTCCCATTCAAGGCATAGTAATCTGGCGTGGGCAGTGTATAGGTTTTAGAGTCTTTATTAATTCTTGGATCAAAAAAATAACGTAAATCCCAGAATCGGAGTGTTGTATGGGGTACTCCTATTAGGGTACCGTGGTTGTTGTTTTCCCATGCCTTGATTAAAGCCAGCTCCCAACCAATATTTTCACAGAGATAAAAGCCCAACTTCTGATAAGGAAGCTCTTTGAAATAATTTTCAAAGAGCTCTATCCAGATTAAATTAGAGACCAGCGTTTTCCCAAATATCGAACAATACCAATCACCCCTCAATATGGGCCAAAAGGACAATTCTGAATCTGATACATTAAATACTTTATTAATGTGCTTGAATCTAAGAAATTTAAAACTAATTTTAAGATATGAAATTAATACTTTGAACAGCAATTTTAATGAGAGATGATGATCTAAAACACAGTGAGTAGCTGAGTCAGAATTATCATTAAATAATTTAAGCAATTCTTTTACGACTTTTGGATTCGATATTTGAGGACTCTTTATGTAATTCGCTAAGTGGTTAACCGTCTCTCCTCTCTTCATCAGGTATCTCGGCAACTCCCCCCACTGATTCGGATAGTACTCACCTTTATCAGCAAGGTTAAGATCTAAATTATAAAAATAAGATGAGAAAAATATTGAATTCTTATTGAATGATTTTTTCTCATTAGACCCATCACGAAAACCCCATCTGGAAACAAAGTAATAGCTTAAATAAATTAGCCCCTTGAACTGGTTGTATATATAAAAAGCCTTATAATTCGAAAAAATTCGCTGCAGGGAGTTCTTACGTCTCGGCTTCCAAAAAAAACTAATCCTATATTGGTGACATAAATCCTTGATTACCAACGCCAACTCTTTATCATCTAAGAATAAGAATATCTGAGAAGGAGATTCGATCTCTATGATTTTTTCTAGGGCAAGTAATCGAATGCAGTCTATTATTCTTGGAGACTTATAAGGGCTTTTCTCTGCTAGGAGAGACATCCACCAAAGACTTGGACCATCATTTACTTGAAGATGCTCTCTTAACTTGAGATCTTGATGACGTGATTCTCCGAGTTCATAAACGAAAGCGAGATACTTTTCTCTTAATTCATCACCATGTTGGTCTGCAAACTTTAAAATAGACTTTCTGGAACTACTCTCAGAATAACCCTCCCAAATATAGATCGCACCGTCAGAGTCATTTTTATCAACAAAAGAATCTAAAATTGTGAGCGATTTTGACAAATTTTTAATCTCCTAAAGCGGTGATTTTATCCAAAAAATACAGCTTCCAAGACATGTTAAATATAACTATACTTTTTAGGTCAATAAAAAATAACTAGGAGCATAAATTCCGAAGTGTGACATTCAACATGTGACTAGAGAAAGAGATTTAATTAGTGATAACAGCCTTTCTGCAACTTCAATTTTCCGTGTTCTTTAAGGCAAAGCCTAATAACCTCAACGAATAGGCCTTGTTCAGAGCATGTCAATAATTGGTGCAAAAAATCAAAGCCAAAAACAGACAAACTATTGACCTCATAGGTATTCGTATAATCAAATTAAAGCTACTCGTCTCACGAAGGCGCTGAGCATAAATAATAAAAGGCCGTTAACTGACAACCAATACTCAAGCAACCAATTTAGAGTTTTTTGACTGATCATTTATATTCAAACCTTTTAAATAAAACGTCTGTAGGTAAGTCATGAATTAAAATGCTAAAGCTATTCCTTTACAGATTTTTATAGGGATATAGAGGAAAATAGTTATACTTTTTTATGTAAAGGAAATATTTTTTTCAGCACAATACGTAATGACATCTAGAACTTTTTCAATACTTTGAATGGAGTTGGTCTCGCAATAATTTTCCCAATCATTAAATTCAGTCCAACCATAAACAAACAAAAAGTCTACTAAATACTTACTCGCGACCTCGTAATCATAACGACTATCTCCCAAATATATAGCTGGATACTGTATCACCCGTTCTTCAACCAATTCTCTGAAAATATCATCTTTTGATTTAGGGCTACCAAAAATACCACCATTGAAATATTTGGCTATCCCTTTCTCTGCAAATACATGCTTAATCTCATCTTCATTCCCTCCAGAAATAACCAGCCAGTTAGTATCAGAACTTTCCCTTCTAAGCTGATCGAGGCCATCACATATTTCACACTTTATAAGACTGTCGACAACTAAAGTTGCATATTTGTACAGTAATTCTGAATAATCTGTATTGTCTTCAGAAGAGTGTACGATATTGTTAAGAAAATATTGGAATTTTTTATTTCTTGAAATACCTCCATGATTGCGGTGATACTCTAGTAACTCGTCCGCAAATTTCTCGCCAAAACCAACGACGGTATCATAGAAGGCCCTAGATTTAATTTGGTTTGAATTTAGTAATACCCCATCACAGTCAAAAATAATCGTTTTGAATTCTCGAGACACCATTTCTGTACCCTACCATCAAATTATTGGAATTTCATGATGTGATTTTCAACTTTCGAAATATCATCTATTTCATCTACTGCGAGGCTAGCCGATTTTGTTTCAACAAGCCTTACATCTATGCCTAGATCTAAAAATCTCAATATCTCGATATCTTCAACCATCTCAAGTTCACTCTTCCTACCAAATTTGGCATAGGCTTGTAACTCATTGTTGTTGAACGCATAAATACATACAGCTTTATGATAAACACCATTAGATAATTTGAGACTTTTAGCACCAGGTAACCGACTTCTTGACATATAAATCATTTTTTTATCTTCAGTGAAGACTACTTTGACTATATTGAGATTATCAGGGTCTTCCTGTGCCGTTATTTTAGTGAAGCCTTTGATGACACAATTCGGATATTTTATTTTTTCCTCTATTATTCTAGTAATATCAGCAGGATCAATCATGGGCTCGTCACCCTGGACATTAATATATATATCGGCATCGATTATGCCTGCAACCTCGGCAGTACGATCGGTGCCAGTAAGATGGGCATCACTGGTCATAACAACGTTAAAGCCGCTAGCTTCGACCGTTTCCTTGATTCGATTATCATCTGTAGCCACATAAATATTTTCCATATCCAACGATTTAGCGCAAAGCCTACAAACTCTCAGTATCATAGGCTCACCAAGAATCTTTGCCAGCGGCTTTCCTTCAAATCGAGAAGATTTATATCTTGCTGGTATTACGATTACTACTTTTAAACTAGAAGACATAGCTTTTCCCCATTTAATTAGGTAACTAAGGTTTTCAGAAGTTACCAACCTAGACTTTTGTTGCATTAAGAATATAGTCTCGCGAAAAATAGCTCGCAGAGCACTAAATAGCGTAGATCGATAACTCAGGTATAGCGAAGGATGTGGGAGTTAAAGAATGTAACTCAATTGTCGTTTCCGACGCCAATATTTGCAAAAATTCCTGCATCTCTTTGTGTCGCTGGTCTTCCAAGTTGAAACCACCAAAGCCTATTAGATTAATATGTTCAGTTCCAGCATCTAGGCAAAAAGCAATAGCGTAAGCTAACGTTAACCGATTTGGTACGCGCGCATGACTACCACAACTTTTGAACTCATTTTGCGCAACTACCACACCATAATCATGCTGAATATTTATATCTATGTGTTCAAACATACTTTTTGGTGCCACATATTTATAGCAGTCATCCATATATCTACTTTCATCATCTCTAAATTTTTCATTGTGAGAAATGATCACCAAATCATAATCTAACTCTAAGCCGGATTTTGGCTGATTTATTGAAATCAAAATTGGTTGTTTTTTAATGCAGTAATCTTCAATGGCATTCAGATATTTAACTGATAGCTCTGTTTGAGCGACCAGAACCACCTCTCGTCCTTTCATAAAAGCTGGTACCGTTTGACCATCGATCACTTTTTGCACCGGTTCTATTTTGGATTTGACCCTATCAAGAGAAGATCTGTCAAAGGAAGCAGGGCTTGGTGAATTTCCTAGATCAGAAATTATTTTTGGAATTAGTCTTGAATCTAAAGAGTGGTCAGCACATAACTCTTGCACATAAGTTGGATGTAGACCGTTTAGAGCACCCAAGTAATAAGGAACTGAGGCTCCCCAGCCGTGCGAGTTTTTTAGTTTATCAAAGTAGTTATCCACTAGCCCAAATAAACTAGTATGGTCGATACTGGACGTTCTGACTCTAGAATCTAGTAATAAGAACTCAGTCTCGGCATTACCAGCACCTCGACCCATTCCAGTAACGGTTCCATCAATCCAAGTGCAGCCAAGCTCTATCGCAATCGCTACGTTAGAAATCGCCTGTCCCATATTGTTATGCGCATGGAAACCAATATCCTTACCCCAATTCTTACTGATTGCTTTATATACTCTCACCACATCACTTTGCTGCATTGATCCAAGAGAGTCAGCAAAATAGACCACATCAACACACGTCCAGTCAGAAAGTAGCGCAGATAAGTCTTCTAACTCCTCCGCGGTTTTCAGAGAAGCCTGCATTATATTTAGTCCTACTAGATATCCCTTGGCCTTCAAACGTTCTAGCATAGGCAGACAAAATTCTACCTCTTTGAAATGCGCAGCAACTCTCACTAGATCAATCTTCTCATCATTTGCGTCTCCAAATAACCGATCAATACAGTTTTCTTGACTTAAGTGCTCAGATAGAACTGTATTTGCATCAATCATTGCCCCATATGTAGGCCCATCAGGAAGGGACAATCGGCTCAAATAGCTAGCAGTTGTATAAGCATGTGCGCCAAGATATGCAGTATTTTTGAATTGCCTTAAACCTAGCTCGACAAAATCTAAACTGCAAACAGCCATTGTCTTCAAATAATTATCAACAAGACCAGCATCAAAGTCCCAACGGTTATAATAACCCCCATCTCTTAAAGTGCAGTCAAGAAGTTTAATAGACATATGATCTCCAGTTAATAACAAAAGAAAGCTGACGAGGAAGGCACTTCAGTCCCCTCCAGTAATCCCATCAAAAAGGATAAAGTAATATTCGTATTCGGTCATTATTTAATTTCAGCATGAATTGTACTTTCACCAACAAACTCAGTCGTCCTAATGTGGATTTTTGACAATACTAATAGGAAAAAATGCATGAAAACTAAACTGATGATGATGTGGTATGCATACCCAAGGGCAATTTCTATACCAAAACTCTGCATTGCTGTGAAATAGAAATAAATAAGAGTAATGCGAGCATAAAAGTTTTTCAACTGTTTATATAAAAGAGATAGTAGGATATGGTAGAAAAATATTAACACAGGGGATAACCATCCGAATAATATCGTCAAAACGCCAAAAATAGTGTAAGGCTGAGAATTAATCGAAGACAATAAGTATGCTGCCGAAAGGTCCCCATCAAGTGGTGCCAAATTAATAACCTCTGGGAAAAGTTGTGAACTGGGAGCATAGGATTCTGAATAAGGCGTCCCAGGTAACAACATATTAGCACCGTTTTTTAGTATATAAGGCACATATTCATTAATTGCATAAGGTCCCACATCAGAAGACAAAAATGTGGTGCAGATGAGCATGAAACGATCAAAACCACCTATCGCTAAACGAGTGAAAATTTCGTTTATCAGGTACCCTAAAATAGTCCAGTCAATAGCTCCCAGGATTCTAAACAGGTCCATGTCTATTGAAGTTGTCATTGTGATTCTATAAAAGAAAGCTCCAAAAAATAGTAACGGAGACATAAAAGCTACGAAAACAATTGCTGGAATTGAAAGAAAGAGGATATCTTTTTCTTTGCTTCTCCTAAGATAGCTATACGGTAACAGAAAATATAATACCCCTATTTGAAGCCATCCAGCTTTACTACCTGCCAGCAAAATTACAGCAAAAAATAGCCCAACTATCCAAATGCTAATCGTTGTTTGTTTTATTTTTTCGGAAGCACTTCTTCCGAATAATGACAACAGCGTTGCGCCGGCAAGAAGAATAAACGCATGATCAAAGAAGAGAAATTTTAAGAGTCCTTCTCCTTTAGACTCATTATTCGATTTAGCCACAAGATAACTTATGACGTCATTAAACTGAATTGAAAACGTAACAAGACCCAGTAAAATTATTGGGCCATACCCAAAAGATTTGAGTCTCTCATGGGTCGCTAGTAATCTAGGTTTAATGCTAGTCACACATAATCCTAAAAAGGCAGAAAGTAAACACACAAATAAAAAGTATAAGTTCGACGTGTAAGCTTCGACGTATTGATTCTGACTAAATGGAATATCAATATTCAACCCAGTTCCGAACATGTAGTCGTCACCTAAAATACTGATATACGTAAGGGGTATATATATATAAAGCAATAACCAAAAAATCGTCATTACAGAGAAAATATTGTTCCTGAATCGCTCAAAAGCAATAAAAACACACGGGGTGATGAAAATAGCTAGCGTGGGGATCAAATTTTCTAACTTTAAATTCTGCAAAATAGCGTAAGTCGAAATTATCGCCATCAATAAAATTATTATTTGGCTAGATCTAAAAAAGTAGAGGTCTAGGGTTTTGATGTCATAAGCCTTTATCAGCATTACTTATATAGCTCCCCTACAAGTTTAATTAAATTTTTTTGTTACAGGTGGAATCTAATTGAATTATCTTTTAATTTAAGTTAAATCAAGCCTCATTTCCTTACCACCACTATCAGCAATCCGAGTCGAGTACTGATCATGATTAAACGAATGCATCCAAAATATTTTTTCGCCAAGAAAGATCCAATTTTGCCATTTTAAAGACAAAAATG
>CAJQKX010000041.1 GCA_905479025.1 uncultured Paraglaciecola sp. | reverse complement strand
TTTTCTTCTTCGAAATAATAGACACCACTTATCCAATTAATTCGGTCATGCGTTCCTGATAGATTGAACTCCTGACTAAACTGCGAATTATCCAAACGCTGATGTGGTTCAAATCGCGACACGGCAAGACCATCAACTTCAGCACGGACTGAAACCTCCAAGTCCCTATAGCCGCTGATTGAGGTAAGGGTGAGCTTGTCCGAAATATCCCACTCTACCCTACCCATAACACCCATATTATCAGCGTCTTGGAAGATATCGCTCAATCGGCTCTCATACGTGTACAGACTTCCATCGTAAACGTAGTCTGTTACGCCGTCAAAATCATAATCCTCATCTCGAAATGAGACACCGGTATTGGGCAACGCCCGCTCTCTTACAAAATCAGCCGACAATAGTACATTAAGATTTGGTGCAGCATCCCAGAGTAACTTTACCCGACCGCCATGTACGTTTTTGTCGTAACTGCCACTGCCATCTAACAAATTTCTTTGCAAATTATCGTGGCTCGAAGAGAACATCGCAATTCGCGCTGCCAGCTTTCCCTCAATAATCGGTGCATTAAGTGCTCCCTTCACTTCTTGCTGCCCCTCATTTCCAAAACCAATCTGCCCCAGCAGTATGTTTTCATCCAGAACCGGATTTGCTGTCTGAATTTTGAGAGCACCCGCAGATGAGTTACGACCATACAAGGTCCCTTGAGGACCACGAAGCACCTCAACACGGTCTATATCAACAAGCTCCAGATTGGCGGCGAGGGCTCGGGCAATGAATACGTCATCGACATAGAGGCCCACTCCACTATCGCTTGAGAATACAGGGTTGTCAGTCCCCACACCTCGGAGAGTCAATTTCACACTGGAAGAGATTCCCGGCACATCTTCGATTACAACGTTGGGTGTGATCACTTTAAGGTTTTGAAGTTCGGTGATCTGTAGCGAATCAAGAGCATCGCTATCAAGCGCCGTAATAGCAATCGGAACAGACTGAACGCTCTCTGAACGTCTCTCTGCAGAGACGATAATCTCCTCAAGTGCAGATACTCCCGTATCAGCGTTTTGTGCCTGGGCAAGCGCAGCCATATTTGCCACAGATATAATCAGCGCAGCCCTTACCATACTAGCACCGAACACATGGTAAAGTTTGTTTTGCATAACATTTCTCCTATAGAAATTTTTCTAATTTTCATACAGCATTGGTGAATCTTTTCGCTATATGTGACTAAAAAGCCGCAGACGATAGTTCCATCGCCATTAAAATTTATCAATAGAAAACGTTTCTCTTATAGTGAACTCAAAAAATGCGCTGAATGTCTAATATGAATGCCTTGCAAAAGGGCCTACAGTTAGTAGAGATAGCCGCGCAGGTTTTAAGTGCTTTAGCTAAATTCGGTGGTGGGGGAACTCTAAAGTGGATTATAATCAGCGCAGTCCTTAGCACATTGGCATCGAACGCATAGAAAAGTGTGTTTTGCGTAAAGCTTCTCCTATGGATTTTTTTGTTAATTTTAATACAGCATTGGTGAATATTTTCGCTATTTGTGACAAAAAAGTGCTAGCGACAATCCCATCGCTATTATTTTTCATCAATAGAAACCGTTTCGCTTATCGTGTAAAAGAATAGGGTGCACCGAATGTCTAATAAGAATGCTTTGCAAAAGGGAGTACAGTCAGTAGAAATAGCCGCGCAGGTGTTAAGCGCTTTGGCTAAATTCGGTGGTGAAGGCACCCTAAAGTGGATTTCTGCAGAGACTGACCTCAGCCCCAGCCGCCTACACTCATATTTAGTCAGCCTTCGGCGAAGCGGTCTTGTTGAGCAAAATGGTGATACTGGCCTATACCGATTAGGTCCATTAACCCGACAAATTGGATTAGCTGCCATCGACCAGTTGGACCAGTACGACATACTAATATCTGCAGCAAAGACCATGAGAGATCAGTCTGGCAAAACAGTCTGTGTCTCTGTTTGGACCGACCGAGGGCCAATGGTGGCACACTGGGCACGAGGAGTAGAGCCCTTAACATTGCTGATTATGAACTCTGGCCTCACTCCCCCTCTGCTAACCACTGCACTGGGGCGGGTGTTTCTTTCATTTTTACCTGCTTCGGAAACTGAGCAATTAGCAAAAGAGGAACTCACCGCTCTAGTAGGCGGTGAAGTCTTTACGAGATTACAAGAACCTGGCGCCATAGATCGACTTAAATCTACCATAAGAGCTCAGGGGTATGCAGTAACTCAAAGTATATTGTCACCCTACTCTTCAGCTATCGCAGCGCCGATAATAGACAACGATGGAGAACTAGTGGCCGTTTTGGAAATTTTAGGCAGAGGATTAGACCCTAAAAATCTCCGCACCGAAAAACTCGTTTCCGAACTAACGAATTTCTGCCGGGATGTCGGTAGTTGTATTCATTTCTGATAGAAAAATTAATTTGATCAAACAGCATAAGATGCATTATGCCCTGCGACGTGAAGTCTTATATAACGCTGTTTACCGTGATAAGAATCAATCATCTGTTTCACCAGACCCCGCTTCCTAATAAAGACACTCGGCAACATTGCAAGGGCAGTTACCTAATTCACTACGATCAGCCTAGACCTATACAAAGGGGCCCTTATTAAGGAACCACTAAGCCTGTCCATCTCAAATATTTTGGTATTCTTATTTATGCCTTCTAATGCAACCACTCCGAATCCTTCGTCAAGCGTAAAAAAAATTTGCACTGTACAGTAGTGCACAGTAAATCTGTTATGTTCAATCAACGCTGTTAAATTTTTTAGATCCATATCGGCCTATTTTTTTACATGCTATCAGTCACAACTCAGAATATATTAACGACTAAGATAGACATATTAGTACTCTCTGCGAACCCATCATTACTCGCAGGCAGTGGTATCTCCGGCGTCATCCACAAAGTTGCAGGCCCTCAACTTGAAGCAGCAGCAAAGCCATTCGCCCCACTCACGTCCGGCCAAGCAATCATCACTCCCGCTTTTAACTTATCAGCTAAATATGTAATCCACACCGTCTGCCCAAGGTATATGGATGGCCAGCGAGGTGAATCTGAGCAGCTTTATAATGCCTACGCATCTGCACTGGCGCTGCACAGTCAATGGCCTGATGCAAAGAGCATTGCCTTTGTTTCTATGGGGACGGGCGTTTATAAGTGGCCAATGGCGTTAGCCGCTGATATTGCAGTAA
>CAJQKX010000040.1 GCA_905479025.1 uncultured Paraglaciecola sp. | reverse complement strand
TAAAAAATATTGAACAAGAGCTTCAATCAGAACAGGAGCTATTAAAGTGGACGGGGGACATGGCAAAGCTCGGAGGTTGGGAACTCAACTTACAGAATAATCAGGTCATTTGGTCTGATGTTGTATACAACATTCATGAATTGCCTATTGGTTCTGAAGTGGACTTAGAAAACGCCATCAACTTTTACGCGCCTGAAGCCAGACCAATCATTCAAAAATCGATTGCTTTGGCTATACAAGACGGCACACCATGGGATATCCAAACTCCTTTTATCACAGCAAAAGGCAATGAAATTTGGGTCCGCTCGGTAGGTACGGCAGTATTTACTCATGGCATTGTTACATCATTAAGGGGGGCATTTCAGGATATCACTGAGCTTAAGCGTGCCGAAGAACTGGCTATAGAAGCCAGTCTTACCAAAAGTGAGTTTTTGGCAAATATGAGTCATGAAATCCGCACACCCCTGAATGGTATATTAGGTATGAATGATTTACTTTTGAATTCAGATCTTGACGAAAATCAGCGTCACTTTGCGCAACTGGTCAAAGTGAGTAGCCATTCATTATTGCATTTAATTAATGATATTTTGGACTTTTCAAAAATTGAAGCGGGCAAACTTAAAATTGAAATACAAGACATCAACCTATACTCCTTACTGGGTGACATTATGGACACTATGTCAACGCGAGCCAAAGACAAAAATCTTGAACTAGTATTATATATTACTCCCAGCTTGCCTAGATGGATAAAAATTGATCCCGACAGAGTGAAACAAGTTTTGATCAACTTGCTGAGTAACGCGATTAAGTTTACAGAAAAAGGAGAGGTCCTCTTAAAAGTTGAGAACAATACCAACGAAATACTGAAATTTACGGTGATTGATACTGGCTTAGGTATTCCCAAACATAAACAATCGCAGCTGTTTTCAAAATTTATGCAAGTTGATAGTTCAAGCACTCGTCAATATGGCGGCACTGGATTAGGCTTGGCCATTAGTAAAAAGTTAACGGAGATGATGGGCGGGAAAATTACTGCACATAGTGTTTGGCAACAAGGCTCTACTTTTAGTTTTACTGTTAAATCAGAATCTTCTTGCCAAATTTCTGTCCCAACAACTACAAGTATACTTGCCCCCTTGCATGGAAAAAGGCTGCTTATTGTCGACACCAATGTACGTGTTCAGCAGTCGGTGGAGAATTTTCTGAAGCATGGGGGAATCGAAGTGCAAAGTGCGAGTAATGCGCCAGAAACGATCAAGACATTAAGGCATGCCCATGACACAAATCAACCTGTCGATTATGTGCTGATTGATATAGCGCTACCCGGCATGAATGGCTTAGAACTAAGTAAAGCAATTCGCGCGGATACACGCTTTTCTCATTTATATATTATTTTAATAACAGCACAAACAGGGGAGACGATTACAGATCAAAGCTTGCCTGTAAAAATCTCGGGCTACCTTTCAAAACCACTCAGACCCGATACGCTTATTGATTTACTCCTTTCATTAGAACATTCAGAGTCTAGGATTGACCAACGACAATCTCGACAATCTCGACAATCTCGACAAATTATATTATCCAACACGGATAATCAGAACAAACCTAATATATTAGTGGTAGAAGATAATTATATTAATCAGCAAGTTATTATATCAATGCTGAATAAACTGAATTGTGATTATCACCTTGCCGAAAATGGTCAAGAAGCATTTGATGTACTCAAAAACCATGGTGTATCGTTTGATCTGATCTTAATGGACTGCCAAATGCCAACAATGAATGGTTACGATGCCACCAGATACATTCGAGCAAGCAAGGATGAGCATTTTGATGAAAATATCCCAATAATTGCATTGACTGCTAATGCAATGAAAGGTGACGATGTTAAATGTTTCGAAGCGGGAATGAACGATTATTTAACTAAACCTATTTTATCTGAAGAATTAGCCAATATGCTTCACAAGTGGGTGTTTATTGAAAGAAGATATGAGAATACTTCGGAGTGAGTGATATTACATGGTCAAGTCAACATCCAAATTAGCTTACGATTTTTTTAAATAACGTTTCGAAGCGACTTTCTCAAGCGACTTCAATACAAAGGTATTATTAGCCGGTGTATAGTTCTGTCATTCTTTGGTCGCCAATGACCATCATATTTGTAATTTAGGCCCATATGCAACTCATTGAAATTAGTAAAGCACGCTATCGGCGGCACTTAAACCTTGTAATAGTTGGGTGTATCTGTGGCTTAGTAATCGGTAGTTTAGTTATTTCTCAAACGCTTATTGGTTTATTTCCTGATGAAAGTGGTAGTCATTTTAATTGGAACTTGCTAGGCGTTGTTATGGCTAGTGTGACGATTGCTTGGCTACTGAATAAATATCGTACTCACGACTTCATGACCGAAGTAGTATACGTATGGGATCTGAAACAATCGCTTAATAAAATAAACCGAAGAATGTCTAAACTTAAAGCCGCTAGCCTCAAAGGCAATCTCAATGCGGTATTAGCCATTCATTATAGTTACGCAGCATCACGATTATTGTGGCAACTAGACGATAACACCATCGTTATGGAAGAGTTAGCTGTTCAACAAGTGGAACTTGATAGAATAGCCTTAGAGTATCATTTAACGCTAAATTTAGATGATTACGATGAGAGTATTTTAAAGCAATTTTAAGTTTTATAAAAAGCTATTGGGACTTATGCAACTAAAACATGAATTCTAAGAGAAACAACTAGACTGCAGTTTTAGTACTGTTGCTGTATCGCTTTAAGTTTTTTAACAAATTTTTCGAAATGTTCCTCTTTCTCGTAGTCAAAGTGATATTGATTGTGAAAACCGAAATTCAATTTTACTAGTGCATCTTCAATGAACAAAGTGTAACCATCAAAATCTGTATACACTTTGATACCCATTAAGAAGTGCTCGTCGCCATTCTTTTCACCATGCGTAATAATCTTGTCAAATACAGTTAATACAAACTTGCTATCGATATCATTTTTCATCATTCAACTCCAATTCAGATAATATAAATAATACGTAAATTATATGGCTAAGCCCATTTTTATAATTAATATTAGACTGCATATAACGATATTAATGGTATTTAAGACTTTATATCTTAATACTCATCATTCTTTGTTAGATTTTTGTAGGGTATCTATACCAAAGTCATTATCACTATCCAAAAACCTGTTACTTAGACGCGGCTCAATGATTGTATGAAATGGTTAGTTAGCGATACTCATCAATGCACTAGCTAGCAATGTGATGATATAGGGACTTAGCCATGCAGCAACCAATACAAATCAACTTATAGCGTGATTTTCCAGCAATGTAAGCTTACCTCAACACCTGAAGGATAAAATCTCAAGTAATCAAACAGGTTCGTCTGGTTTATTAGGAGTACAACGTTATGGTGCTTAGAGTGTTACTACTGCGATTGCTTGGTCATTATGCATTGTCATTTTTTACAAACAGTATTGGACTGCTATTCGTGATTATTATCATTGGCTGTCGGCTCTGCCTATCATTAATGCCTCCCGTTTATTGCCGCTAACCAAATGCTAAGGTTATTTAACTAAAGGAATAGGAATAAAAACAAGGAACAAACCTTTGCTCTAGGGGCTATGGGAGTTGATTATCTGCAAGGATATTATTTTGACACCCCATAAAAAACGAAGAGTTAATCGTTTGGAAAAATCCCTTCGACAGTATTTTTTGTTAAACGTTTATGTAACTTTTGTTTGGTGATTTTAATTTGCCTCTAATCAGGGCAAAATAGCCACTTTTGTAGTGAGATTAATGATTCATGGCTCAACTCTACTTTTATTACTCGGCGATGAACGCTGGAAAATCGACTTCTTTGCTTCAGTCAGCCTACAATTATGCCGAAAGAGGTATGAATGCTGAAATTTTCACTGCCGCATTAGACAATAGGTTTGGACAAGGCAAAGTCGCTTCTAGAATAGGCCTTGAGTCTGCGGCACATCTTTTTACTCCAGAAACCAACATGCAATTAGTCGTAGAAGCTCTACTTGCAAAAGGCAAAATAGATTGTCTTTTTATTGATGAGGCACAATTTTTAACTAAGCTGCAAGTCCAACAGATCATTTATGTGGTCGACAATCTCAACATACCAGTACTAGCATATGGCCTGCGCACAGACTTTTTAGCAGAAACCTTTGAAGGTAGCCGCTACCTTTTGGCCTGGGCTGACAAACTGATAGAGTTGAAAACTATCTGCCATTGTGGACGAAAAGCTGCATTTGTGGTCCGCATCGACGAAGATGGACAAGTGGTCAAAGAAGGCGAACAGGTTGAAGTAGGAGGTAATGACAGATACGAATCAATGTGCAGACAGCATTTCGCTGAGCTTGTTTGGTAGATGACATTTTTTAAATTATTAAACACGTAAAAAGCAAACAGCCTTCACTGTTTACTTTTTATTTAATGCTTAATTTTTTAACAAATCTATTTATTGTGCAGCTTTTTCAGCTATGTAGCTCATCACACTATTCGCTTCACGTGATTGAAAGAATTCACCTAAGCTTTCTCCAGCACAAGTTACATTATCAGCTTGGAGTACCTTGTTTATGACTTCTTTCTTAGAAAAACCTAAGTTACCAATTTGACTACTAACTGCGCGTTTAAACAAACTAACGTTATTTGTTACTGCAGATTTACAGAAGTTTTTAAAGTTTTTGTCACCAACAAATTTATACTTGCTAGATGATGCCGTTTCAACTTTAGCCGAAGCTCCCGTTAAATAGTCAGCCACATCTTGCGAGCCACGTGATTCAGAAAATGCTACCAAACTTTGACTGGCGCATTGAAAGTTATCTTCACTTGTTAAAAGCATCAGCATTTTACTTCTGCTAGTGCCTAGACGAAAACTGTGTTGCTTTACGTTTTTTTTAAACAAACCTAAATCGTTAGTCGCAGCTGCTTGGCACAGTTCAGCGTATTGAGTGTCACCAACAAACTTAAAGTTGTTAGCACTTTTCAATGATGCACTTGCGTTGAATGATAATGTAGCGGCACAAATAGTAGATAATAGTAACTTTTTCATAATAACACCCCAGTAATATAAATTGTTTGAAACTAGTCGGTGAGCTTGTTGCCTCAACCTGATGAAATTAAGTGTAATTAAATTACAAAAAAATATTGTTTTTTTTCTGAGTTTATTTGATTAATGAATTGTAAAGAACATAAAAATAAAGAGGAAGGAAGAAAATTATCATTGTTTTATAGGGACTTATCTTTTATTAATATTCTTATTTGTAATATTGATAGAACAATTTGATATTAAAATAATGTAATTTAGTTACATTATTTGGCTTTTAATTACAAATTACTTGGTTTTGAAGGGCTAGAAGTCATTATTTCAGCTAGTTTTTGAAAGACATTTAGTAAAAAAGCCCGTCAGGGCTTTTTTACTTTAAAAAGATACACCTTTTCTTTTATGGACGTAACGCTTTTTCACCTCTAGCCAATCCACATACACCTGTTCTTGAAGCTTCAATAATTTCAGTGCTTTGACTCAATGTATGTGCGAAAGCATCTAACTTTTCACTTGTACCTGTCACCTGAACTGTGTAGTTGTTGGTATCTACGTCAACAATTTGTGCTCTAAATATATCAACAATACGTTTAACTTCTGCACGAACCAGCTCACTGCGAGTTGCTACTTTCACCAACATCAACTCTCGTTCAACGTGATGACCATCAGACAAATCAGACACTTTTAACACATCAATCAGCTTGTTGACTTGTTTGGTGATCTGCTCAATAACTTTGTCATCGGCTTCTGTGACAATAGTCAAACGTGACAAACTTTTATCATCTGTTGGGGCCACACACAAAGAATCAACATTGTATCCACGTTGCGAAAACACACCCACTATACGTGACAAAGCACCCGGAGCATTTTCCATTAATACAGAAATAATTCTTCTCATTATGTGCGCTCCGTTTTACTTAATCGCATATCATCCATTGCACCAAATTTTATTTGCATGGGGTAGACGTGCTCGTTTTGGTCTATTTCTATGTCCATAAATACCAATCTATCTTTGGCAGCAAAACATTTGGCCATTGCGTCATCTAACTCTTCAGGCTTTGTGACCCTGATACCGATATGTCCGTAAGCTTCGGCTAATTTAACAAAGTCAGGCATTGAGTCCATATAAGAGCTGGAATGACGACCTTTATAGTTCATATCTTGCCATTGGCGCACCATGCCTAGAGCACGGTTGTTCAAAGAAATGATCTTGATAGGTAAATTATATTGCATACAAGTGGCCAGCTCTTGTATATTCATCTGGATACTGCCATCACCAGTGACAACAGTAGACACCGCTTCTGGATGAGCCATTTGTACCCCCATTGCTGCTGGTAAACCAAAACCCATTGTGCCTAAACCACCTGAATTGATCCAACGTCTAGGTTTAGCAGATCGGAAG
>CAJQKX010000039.1 GCA_905479025.1 uncultured Paraglaciecola sp. | reverse complement strand
TTATAATCCTTTATTGAAGTGTCCGGTTAATTCAACCACAACAAGATAACCCAATGGTGTTATTTCAAATCTGGATTAACCTTCCGGCAAAAAACAAAATGGTGGCACCACACTTCGCTATGTTTTGGACTAAAGATATTCCCGTTGTGGAATGTGCCGATGTCAAAGGCAAGGTCAATACTGTTAAAATTATCGCAGGGGAGTTTAATGGGTATCATTCACCCTCACCTCCACCAAAATCATGGGCTAATGATCCAGAAAATGGAGTGTGGGTGTGGAATATTAAAATGCCTAGCCATGCGCAATTTACCTTGCCAGCCTCAGGTGCAGGGCTGAACCGTGTGCTTTATTTTTATAAGGGTCAAGCAGCGACGGTTGAAAAAACGCCGATTAAATCGCAACAAGGTGTGCAGTTAATTTCAGATGCTGATGTGATATTACATTCTGCAGATGAAGCATGTGAATTCTTATTGCTACAAGGTCGCCCAATTAATGAGCCTATTGCTCGGTATGGTCCATTTGTCATGAACACTGAGCAGGAAATTCAACAAGCATTCTCTGATTACCGCAAAAACCAGTTTGGTGGTTGGCCTTGGCCGAGTCATGCCCCCGTGCATTTCGATGCCAAAGGACGTTTTGCAAAACATGCCGACGGCACATTAGAAGAGCCTGATTTTTAATCGGTGACCCAGCAGGCTTCACCTAAATCGGTTATTTTATTAGCTCTGACACTGCCAGTGATGCCTAACTAACCGCCTATAAATATTACATAAGCTTCTTTTTTAAATGTTGTTGCATGAAATTATTCGCAGCCCAAATGTCAGTTAAAGGTTGCTGCGTATTAGATTGCACATGATCGAAGGGAAAGGGACCAAACTCTGGGGTGCTAGTAAAGGTTTTTTGACCTCTATTGTTTGCAAAATTAATCACTTTTTGTCATAAATTCACATGGTTTTTTAAATGGCCTGCCCACAGTTTGTCTTGAGGATTAATGACTTGTGGGCCTTCTTCAAAACCTACTTGCCCATGAATGTGAAACACGTGTGGAAAAACACTTTCCAGACGAGATAATTGGTCACTTAAGTCAGACTCATGTACCACCATCCAGCGGCTAATATCTAAGTTCAATTTTATTTCTGGTAATGCTTTGATAATTTTTTCGGTATCGAATGTACTGAACGTGGGACTAGAACGTTGGGTTTCATGGGTAATAGTGATGTCGTATTGTTGTTCAAGTTTTAAAGCGTGTTCAAATAGAACTAAATTGTCCCTTAAGCTGAAAATATCTCGGCCTGTATGGGAATTAATAATTCAGCCTTCTGTTCAATGACACTATTAGCTTTAAATGGGGTGTTTTATTGAGTGTTCGTCACTTATTATATGCATCATTAGGAAGCAGTCAAAAAGTACTGTTATGTTACATAAAGGTGGCTATCTCATTGAGTGGCTTTTTGTTACTCGCATGGCGTGGCACAGTGGCATCTTCTGCGGGGTAACCCACAATCAACAACATATAGGGGCGTTCATTATCTGGACGGTCGCAGATTTTGGATAAAAAACTCATGGGTTTAGGTGTATGAGTAAGGGTTGCCAAGCCTGAGTGATGCAAGGCATTGATGAGAAACCCTGTTGCAATACCTACAGACTCATGCACGTAGTAGTTGCTTTGTTTATTGCCGTCTTGGTGCTGGGTATTTTTTTGACTGAAAATAGCAATGAGCCAAGGAGCATGTTCTAAATAAGGTTTATCAGCATCAGTGCCTAATGGTTTGAGCGCGTCTAACCATTCATCTCCACCACGACCTTGGTAAAAGCCTTTTTCATGCGCTTCGGCATGCTCGCGCACTTGTGTTTTAACGTTTGGTGAGTGAATAGCGACAAAATGCCAAGGTTGATGATTGGCACCATTAGGGGCAGTCCCTGCGGCTTTAATGCAGTTTTCGATGATAGTTTTAGCGACCGGACGATCACTAAATTTGCGAATACTATGGCGACGTTTGATATCAGTATAAAATGCTTCAGAGCGCACCAGCATTTCTGCTGGTGGATACTCAATAAAATCATTTAGTGGCGAAGCATCGTGAGTTTGCATGGCGCGTCTCTTTTTGTTTTTACCCACTGTATTTTATCGAGACGCCTTTTGCCAGTGGTTAACTGTAAACTACGCTACCTTTAATGCTGCTTCGCGACTCGACAAATATTCGTTGTAGGTACCTTGAAAATTAATGATTTCGTGATCTGTAATTTCAATAACCCGAGTGGCCAAAGACGAAACAAACTCTCTATCATGACTCACAAAAATAAGTGTGCCGTCGAATTTTTTGAGGGCGTTGTTTAACGCTTCAATCGCTTCCATATCCATATGGTTGGTGGGTTCGTCCATTATCAATACATTTATGTCTGACATCATTAATTTACCAAACAATAAGCGGTTTTTCTCTCCACCTGAGCAAACCTTGGCTTTTTTATTAAAATCGTCAGCCGTAAATAATAAGCTACCCAATAATGCCCGTACGGCTAAATCATCGTGTTTTGGGGTACGCCACTGTGACATCCAATCAAACAAGGTCAGATCGGTATCGAAATCAGCGGTGCTGTCTTGTGGGCAATAACCTATGCTGGCATTTTCAGACCATTTAACTACGCCACTGGTAGCTTGTAAATCATCCATTAAACAACGTAATAGGGTGGTTTTACCTGAACCATTTTCACCAATTATTGCTAGTTTTGCGCCAGCTTCTAAAATTAAGTCCGCGATGTTAAACAGAGGCTTGTCATCAAATTCATGACTCAGCTGCTCGAGGATCAATGCCTGGCGATGTAATTTTCTATGCTGTTTCAACATTATTTTGGGTGTGCGGCGACTGGATGATTTCACTTCATCTAAAGTGATTTTTTCCATTTTCTTAGCACGGGAAGAGGCTTGTTTAGCTTTTGATGCGTTGGCTGAGAAACGATTCACAAAGGCTTGTAATTCATCTATTTCAGCGCTTTTCTTGGCATTTTCTGTGTGTAATTGTTCTTGAATTAATGATGATGCCGCTTGATAAGCTTCATAGTTACCCGGATAAATGCGTAATTCGCCGTAATCAATATCGGCCATATGGGTACACACTGAATTTAAAAAGTGCCTGTCGTGAGAAATAATGATCATGGTGCATTTGCGTTCATTAAGCACCCCTCCAAGCCAATTGATAGTATAGATATCAAGGTTGTTGGTTGGCTCATCTAACAGCAAAATATCTGGATTAGAAAATAATGCTTGCGCTAATAAAACCCGTAATTTCCAACCAGGTGCTACCTGTGCCATTAATCCAAAATGATAGTGCTCAGCAATGCCGGCCTG
This sequence comes from uncultured Paraglaciecola sp., assembly GCA_905479025.1. Next base: position 1,181 of record CAJQKX010000039.1, on the reverse strand, counting down.
TAATAAAATTTCACCGGCTCTTGACTCTGCTGTGTAACCGTCCATTTCAGCAAATTGGGTTTCCAATTCTGCTACATGCATACCGTCTGCTTCACTCATTTCTGGCTTTGAGTAGATAGCATCACGTTCTTGTTTGACCTTCCAAAGTTTAGTATCACCCATGATAACGGTGTCTACTACTGTGTATTCTTCAAAGGCGAACTGGTCTTGGCTCAGTGTGCCGACTTTATCTCCAGGCGTAATAGACACATTACCGGCGCTTGGCACTAAGTCTCCACTGAGAATTTTCATAAATGTGGACTTACCACAACCGTTTGCACCGATCAGTCCGTAGCGATTGCCGTGGCCAAATTTAGCCGAGATGTTTTCAAACAAAGGCGCAGCGCCAAATTGCATGGTGATATTTGCAGTAGAAATCAAAAGTAGTTCGTCCAGAAATAGAAAATTAATCGATATGTTTGCCAAATGGGTAAGCCATCAGGTAAACAAAGCCGCGCATCATACGGAAATACGATACTAATGTCGAGCCGAATTGATGATTATTTATACAGTTCGGGTATTGTTGTACTTCTTGTAAACTGCTTGTTAGCATCATGTTGCCGACAAGCTTTTAATCGATTATTTATGCCCCATCGCTTTAATTTAAAATCTATTTTTGGTGTGCTATTCATACTTTTTGTATGTGGATGTGCATCGCCACCGCCACCGCCGCCAACCATGAGCGAAATTGACCGATTAACCGCCAGAGCTGAGCGGGTCGAGATTATTCGTGATGAATTTGGGGTGCCACATATATATGGTAAGACAGATGCAGACGCTGTATTTGGTTTGTTGTATGCCCAAGCAGAAGACGACTTTAAGCGGGTAGAGCGAAATTACATTTGGGCTATCGGCAGACTGGCAGAAGTAGAAGGCGAAAAAGCCTTGTATAGTGACTTGCGTGCTCGCTTATTTATGAGTATCGAACAAGCAAAATTAGCCTATCAAAATTCTCCTGCAACACTTCAAGCTTTGTGTGATGCCTTTGCTGATGGTCTCAATTATTATTTGGCTACACATCCCAATGTGAAACCAGCTTTACTGACGCAATTTGAACCTTGGATGCCGATGTTTTTTTCTGAAGGTTCGATAGGTGGGGATATTGAACAAATTTCAGTGGAAGGCGTAGCTGCTTTTTATAG
>CAJQKX010000038.1 GCA_905479025.1 uncultured Paraglaciecola sp. | reverse complement strand
TATCATTAAAAGTTACCCAGCAAAAAAATTTGAGCTAGCCTAAACCAAAGTAAGCTAATTCTCAATTTACCTTGCACATATTGTGACAACATTCGAGGAGAATTGGGGTTTCACGAAATTAAGTATCTTATTTTAAAGGAATAACAGATGAAATTTGATTCGTTAATACAGTCGATAGATATGGGGCATTGTCAAGATCATCAGCAACGTGAAGCATTATTTGGCTTAGTGTTGTTTTTGATTGTTGCTGATGGCGTGAACTCAGAATAAGAAACTGAATTTATGCGCAAATGGCTAGATACCATTAAATGGCGTACTGATGTGACTAAAGATGATTATTACACCATGACTGTGCTGAAATGTTATGCCGCTATTAAAACTAATACAGTAGACGATTATCTAACCCACAGAGCCCAGTTGTTAATTGATGATGACATGAAACAACAAGCTATGCAGTTAGTCAGGAATGTTGCTATTGCTGATGTTGAACTGAACGCAGCAGGACAACAGGTTATTAACCTGTTGTCTGAGGTCTTAGAAAAATAAATCTTGTTGAGGTGATAATGAGAGTAATTTTGATGGATGTTTTTTTAAGATTTATTTTTTCTCGGAAAAGCTTTTAACCAGAATGCTATCTCGAATATAAAGCCAATGAGCAAAAGTCCAATCAGACTAGTAAAGTTGCCAATGCTATAAAAACAAATTGCTGCTATGGCTAGTAATGTTAAAACAATCCACCTGCTTAAATGATTCATTATGTTCTGCGGCTCTCTAAATACTTATGATACGATTGACCATATGTTTGCTGTTAGTGATCATGTCGATGGTTTTTGCTCTAAGTTTTAGCAGTAATAAATAAGCGAGTGGTACCAATACCAAACTGGTTAATGTAGAAAATATTAAACCACCAATAATTGAAATGGCCATGGGCGAGTAGGGGGGGCCATCGCCACCAATTCGGGTACTGCCTATTGCCAATGGTACTAAGCCTAATACTGTTGTGGCCACGGTCATTAGTATTGGTTTAACACGCGTTAAACACGCTTCGATGATCGCTTGTTGTACCTTATAACCCCCATTGATTAGCTGATTTATCCTATCCACCAGCACAATGCCGTTATTCACCACTATTCCCATCAGTATTAACATGCCAATCATAGTCATAATCGACATATCTACACCCGTCGCAAACAAGGCCCAAAATACCCCTGTCATTGAAAATAAAAGAGAGGTGATCACCGCTGTGGGCAAAAGTAATGACTCAAACAAAGCCGCCATCACAATGTAAATCATAATTAAGGCTAATAGCATATTGGTTTGCATGGCATCTTCATTTTGGTTTTGGCGTTTAATGCTGCCATCAAATGTCCAATCATAACCTGTGGGTAGCTTGATATGCTGCATCACACCTTCAATACTTTTTTGAGCCTCTTGCAAGGTAAAGCCATCTTGTAAATTGCCGCCAATGGTAATCGAGGTTTGACGATAGCTACGGTTAATTTCTGAGAGTCTTGGTTTGACATCTAATTTAGCAATCATATCTAATGTGACACTTTGGCCCGATATTCGGGTGATAGTTAAGTTTTTTAGGGCGTCGACTGAATTTTGTAACCCTTGGTCGTACATTAATTGAATACCCACCTCACCATTTTCCCCATGGCGAAAGGTGCGCAGGTTAGCACCTCGCAGTGCAGTAGAAACGACCCTAGAAATATCTCTGGTATTAAGCCCAAAACGAAACGCCTTTTGCCTGTCTATGACGATCTGCAATTCCTGTTTTTGGCGACTAGTATCAGCTTTGACTTCTGAAAGGCCTTTAACATTAGTCAATATTGGAATGATTTGTTGAGCTATTTGTCCAAGTTTTTCAGAAGAGTCACCTATGATAGTCATTTGAATGCCACCGCCGTTTCTTTGATCCCATTGAAACGAAGGTTTCGCCCTGACAAACTTAGGCAGGTTATCAGTGATTTGCTTTTTGACTTCCGACTGTGACACTGGCATGTCATTAATTAGGGTAATACCTGATACAGCAAAACCTGCAGTGTAATAAGTGTAAACCTGTTTGATATGAAATTTCTCTTGATTGGCATACAAATATTTCTCCATTTTACTAACGGTTTTTTCGACTTCCTCTAAACTAAAGCTGCCTTGAATGTCATAGTTCAACCAGACTCGGCTTTGGTCATCGTTGTTGTCATCATCACTGGTAACGTGTTGCATCGGCAGTGCTGTACTAGCCAATATCAATATAGCAATTAAGCTGGTTTTTCCTTGGTTATTAAGGGACCAAGTAAGAATGTCTTTATAGTAAGTTGCCATTTTCCCAAGTGTTTTGGGTCGTTTGATGTTGTCACTTTTAACTACCTTGATTTTAATTTTGCTGGAAAGTAGAGGGATTAGAGTTTGAGATATCAATAACGAGGCAAATAATGAGATACAGATTGCAATGGCAACATGCTCTAGAAAGATTGTGATGTTGACCTTAGCACCAACAATATTAGGTAAAAAAACAATAGCAGTGGTGATGGTCCCAGCGATGACGGCTAAACTTACCTTACCCACACCGGCTTTTGTGGCGGCAATGATATCTGGATTTCTCTTCTTTTCCTGTGCGATGCTTTCAGTCACCACGACGGCATTATCTACTAACATACCTACCGCCAACATCAGCCCCATCATAGACAATATATTAATGGTATAACCCATCATGTACATGCAGCCTAAGGTAATACAAATACTAAAAGGCACTGATAACACCACTAATAATGTACTCGTTACATCACGAAGAAAGGCGTAAAGAACAAGTAGTGATAATAATGCCCCAATCATACCGGCATTGAGCAGGTCGGAAAGAGACTCGGTGACACTCTCTGCTTCGTTTTGCATAATAAACAAGTGGATGCCATTAAAAGCTGGATTTGAATTAGCGTCATCAATAACATTCAATACTTTGCTGGATACCTCGACCATATTGCTGTTCGATTCACGAAAAATGTTAAAACCTACAGCATAGGACTGGTCCAAATGCCGACCTTCAGTGCGTTTGGGTTTTTCGTATTTTACCAAGGCAATATCGCTAAGGCGCACGCCCTTTTTAACCATCAAGTCACGGATTTCCTGTAAGTTAGTAAACTCACCCTGAGGGTTGACTGTGATTTTTTGCTCAACATCAGAGTCAATAAAACTGCCTGCTGTAAGGGAAAAGTTGGCATCACTTAAAGAGCTCGTCAATTCATTGGTATCAACCTGCAGCGCAGCCATAAGTTGTTGATCTAAACGAATAGATATTTGTTTTTTTGTGACGCCGTAAAGTTCAACTTTAGATACGCCTGGCACTCTTTCGATTGGCCGTTTTAAGTTACGATCAAGTAAGTCGTAGGCGCTAGAAATGTCTCGTTCGCTGGACACTCGCAATGAAAAAATTGGCATGTCGTTGGTATTAAACTGATATACCAATATCCGCTCTACATCGTCGGGCAAGTCTGTTCGTATTGCATCTATTTTTTCTCTTGCTTCAATGCCTTTGGCTTTTAGGTTCTCATCCCAAGCAAACTGCAACTGGATTTCAGCACCTTCCTCAGAAGAACGAGAACGCAAACGTTCGATGCCAGACATAGTGGCTAAAGCTTCCTCTACTGGCCGGGTGATCATTTTTTCTACTTCCACCGGTGTCGCATCATTGTAAGGAATACGAATAGAGATTTCGGGAATATCAATGCTGGGGAATTTTTCTAGTGGCAATAGCTGACTGGATATAATGCCAAATACCAACATAGATAAAAACAACATCATAATGGTGACAGGGCGGCGCATGGCAAAGTCCGCTAATGCGGAACCCGCACTTTCAAACTTATCCATAAATTGTCTCCCCAACATCTGTGCTTATTGGCAATTGCTATGATTGTTGATCAAATTGCTTACGGTCAAATAAACTGTAAATTACAGGAATAAAAAACAAGGTAAGTAGGGT
>CAJQKX010000037.1 GCA_905479025.1 uncultured Paraglaciecola sp. | reverse complement strand
GCCTGTAACAGGGTCTGCAATTACATCTATAGCATTTGCAACATTCTGAGTAATTGAATAGTTACTCCACTTAGAGTTATTTTCATAACGAGAGTCTTGAGCAGAAAAACTCCAATTCCAATCATTTGCTAAATCACCTTCAAAGCCAGCAACTAAAGAATAGCTAGTACGGTCAAAAGTTGGGGTTCTTGTTCCCCAGTTTTGATATGCACGATTATAGCTAAGCGTTGATATACCATTAGCATCCATTAATGCGGTCAAATCATCAGGTAATAAAGGGTTTTCGCGTTGCAGTTTATTTATAATTAACCCACCACTTCCCGTTGTATTATCTGGTTGACCAGAGCCAACCGTTGTTGTAGTACCAAAGTCTGCATCAACAAAGAAGTTAACATCATCAGCTACTTCATAATTTAAACTAAAGCGTGTTGCTAAAATCTCTTGTTCTTGCCTAAGCCGTGAAAAGTCAGTTCGTCTAAAGCCTTCCGCACCAATACCTCTAATATTGGCGAATAGTATACCACGGTCAATAAGCCTTACCGATGGATCTGCGGTATACCAATCGCCATCTACTCTAAAAGCTCCTGTAGGTGCAAAACCGTAAAGCGCTATATCTTCAACATGAATTCTGTCTGGTATGCCATCAGCTGGACCTGTATTTGCAGGATTTGGTCGTAAGTTTAATTCAGTACCAAAATCACGTTGCGAAGTTTTTAATTCTTGCTCTTTACTGTAGCTAATACCAACTACAATGGAGCCTTTGCCGTCAGCAAACTCAGCACCGCCAGCAAAATCTAATGATACACGTTCACCACCACTACCTGCTGTAGAAGCACCGGTACTGACTGAAAGTTCTATGCCCTCAACATCATCTTTCATGATCATGTTAACTACACCACTTACTGCGTCAGCGCCGTATACTGCAGATGCGCCACCAGTAATAACTTCTACTCGTTTGATAAGACCTGCCGGTACCATTGACAAATCAACAGCAGATGAGGCGCTACTACCTGAAACACGACGACGACCATCTATCAAAACTAAACTTCTGTCAGTACCTAAACCACGTAGGTTAATAAACGATGCGCCAGCTTCAGGACTTGACAGTGCACCGGGGCTACCATTAGCACTACCTAAACCAACACCTATTGAAGGCACAGATTTAAGAATATCATACACATTTGAAAAACCTGATTCTTCAATGGCCTTTTGTCCCACTACATTGACGGGTGTTGCTGTTGCAAAGCCAGCTCGTTGAATTCGGCTACCTGTTACAGCAATTTTTTCAACGCTGCTCTCTTGTTCCTTAGCTGAATTTTCATCTTGTTGAGCATTTACACCTGATGAAACCAACGACAAGAGTAAAATACTTGTGGCAATCTTGGTTAATTGAAAATGTGGCTTATTATTAAGAATTTTTTTGTACGACATTATAACTTCCCATTAAACTTAGTTTATGTAGCTTGCGGATATTTAATTACAACACTAATTCTTTTTGTGCTTTAAAATCTTAGTTACTAGTTACTAGCTAATTTCAAAAATCATAATCGATAATAAAAGATTACATTCTATAAATAAACACCAAAAATGAATACACAAGAAACACAAAACGTGTTCAATAGACTTAAAGTAAGGGTCAAATATCCAGCAGAATATCTGCAAGTAAATACATTGCAGAACAGGTTATAAATATCGCGATAATGTTTAAAAAGAACCCTGCTTTAATCATGTCGAATAAACGCATCTTTTCATAAGTAAATACAATCGCATTAGGGGGCGTTGCTACAGGCATCATAAACGCCATAGAAGCAGCCACTGCAGCAGGCACCACAAGCATACGAGGGTCTAAGTCTAGACCTATAGCCACTGCACCCAATATGGGTAAAAATGTGGCGGTTGTTGCAGTATTTGAGGTTATTTCAGTTAAATATACGATAGTCACAACAACAGATATGATTAATAACCAAGTACTCACTTGAAGGCCAGAAACTGATTGTCCTATCCACATAGCAAGACCGGTGTTATTGAAAGCCAAGGCCAAAGCGAGACCTCCGCCAAATAACAATAAAACTCCCCAAGGAAGCTCCTTAGCGACCTCCCAATCTAATATAAACTCTCCTCTACGCCAAGATACTGGCCATGCGAAAAGCACGAGGGCAGCGAGCAGAGCGATACTAGTATCATTGATTGATAACCCTGTTACTTCCACGAGTAATCTACAGAACACCCAACTAAGGGCTGCACAAATAAATACGCCCGCCACCACTTTTTCAGGATATGACATTGGGCCTAACTCTTCGAGTTCGTGTTTAATTAAGCTACTAACATTACCTATCTGAATTCGTTCGGCGGGGAAAATAAACTTGGTTAAAAGCAACCAAGCAATGGGGATCATGACGATAACAATGGGAATGCCAAACTTCATCCAAGTAAAGAAATCTATTTCAATACCATAACTACTTGATAAAAAACTGGCTAAGAATGCATTAGGTGGTGTACCAATTAAAGTACCTACTCCCCCGATTGTTCCACTGTATGCAATGCCAAGCATCAGCGCCACGCCAAAGCTACGTATTACTTTCTCATCATTTGTCTTGCGTGCAACAAAATCGATTACCGACATTGCGACCGCGTACATCATGATCGTTGCAGAGGTATTAGATATCCACATCGACAAAAATGCCGTTGCTAGCATAAACCCACCAATAATGCTGGCTGGGCGTGTACCGACCACAGAAACAATTTTTAGCGCAATGCGTTTGTGAAGCCCCCATTTCTGCATTGCACCCGCCATTATAAAGCCACCAAGAAATAGAAATATTATTGGATGAGCATACTGACTCGCTACCTCTTTCATCTCCCCAACCCCCAATATTGGCATTAGTGGGATCGGTAATAGTGCTGTAGCTGGGATAGGGATGGCTTCAGATAACCACCATACGACCATCCATGTTATCAGCGCTACCAAAGTCCATGCTTCTTTATTCATGTCAAATGGGGCTGGTAACAATACCAATAGTAAAGCGATTAATGGCCCAAGAAATAAACCTACTAAACGGAGATTATTCATTGAAGAAGGGGATGTTTTACTTTCTTCAACATGCTCATTTTCCATAATTTACTCCTGAACAGACTAAATATCACTGCGGTATGTTTTACGAATATCGATAGAATATTTCATATACAGCCACACTATGCGTTACGAAAACAAAGATAAACACTGTAAGTATGAAAGATTAGAACACGTTTTGTAACCAATTGATTTATTCTAAAATATGTTAACCCATTTGGTGGCTTACTATGTAAGCTAAGTCTTGATTGTAATGGTCGAATTAATCAAGAGTACCCAGTTAAGCAAGTACCTGGTGCAGTATTTCTAACAAAATTTTCAGCTGTCAATAGAGCTAAGCTAGGGTAAAGTTCAACAATAATATTTCCCAAATCAGCCTGAATTTCAACATATGAGCGGTTACAGTTATATGTATCTCATACGCATGATCCGAGACCTGAAGTGAATAATATTATTAAGGCTATTCGATATTGTTTTATTTGAACCAAAAGTCACCTCTTTTATGCCATGTAATTAAATGCGAACCCAATTTATAGGAAGGATTAGTTTTACGCCGACTTTAATTGATTTAATTACCTGTAAGCAATGTAGGCTCTTAAAACTCGTTAAGTAGAATGGATATAGCTTACTGTTTTATCACCTTTGACAGAATATAAGCTGCGCAGAGTCTTAAAGCACAGTTAGTACTCTAACTAACCTGAGCTCGGGATAAGTCATACCGTTCAGCTGCACGTTTGAACTCGAGTTCAGGTTAGCTAACAACTCTGAAGCACTTGGTAAATGTTCTAAAACCTTACAAAAAGTCGTCATTTTATGGGGTGATATTTTGTCACTACAAACTAGTCTCCCTGATTTTAGGATTATCGATGATGTATATTTAATATATACCTATAGTATGCTGTCACGAAAACAGAGATAAACACCGTAAATATGAAAGATGAAAACACGATTTGTAAAGTGTTACCTCAACCAAAGGATTTAATTGTATTTCTAACCGTAATACGTAAGTTAAGCTTTGCGGCAGCAGCAGAAGAGTTAGGACAGTCTCCAGCCTATATCAGCAAAAGAATTGGCGTTTTAGAAACAAACCTCG
>CAJQKX010000036.1 GCA_905479025.1 uncultured Paraglaciecola sp. | reverse complement strand
GCCAGTCTTGATAACTGTCCCTTAGTAACGAAACTGCATCATAAGTAATAGGCCCAACTACCGCATCTTGAAAATCAATCACCCCTATTTCATCATTTTCAAGCAACATTAAGTTACGTGAGTGGTAATCTCTATGTATGCCTGCCTTAGGTTGTATCAGGCATGTTTTTTTGACTTCAGTAAACACCTTGATGAGCATATTTTGTTCTGCATCCGTCAAACGTAACTGCAGATATTGACCCAATAACCAATCTGTAAAAAGACTTAACTCCCTGTCGATAAATGCGTCGTTAAAAACTGGCAATGGCCCTTTTTCAGTAGATAAACAACTTTGAATAATGGGAATATTGGCCAGTGCTTTGGGATAAAGCAGGTCACTAGAATCAACGGTTAAAATATCACTAAACAAGCGATGACCGAAATCTTGCTGAAGATAAAATCCCTGTGCAAGATCGTAGGCGTATATTTCGGGTACATTTATCCCTTTTTCTCGGTAACTTTGCGCCACAGCAATATATTGGCTAGTATTTTCACTTTTTGGAGGCGCATCGACTGCAATAATAGACTGCTCATGATGAACGAATCGAAAATATCGACGAAAACCGGCATCTCCAGCCACTATTTCTAACGATTGACAATCGAAGTCAGTATTTTGGTTAATCCATATATGTAATTGTTGTTGTCGAAGTTGCTTGAAAGTTAACGGTGTTTCCAAGGGGATCTCTTATTATTGAACGATGTTTGCTGCTAAATTAAAGGTAAGAATGGCGAAATATAGGTTTTTTTGCAAGTTTACTGGTAAATCCCATTGAAACCTTTAAAATTATACGTTAATACGTTGTTTTAAACCCAACCTTAGGTCACTTTGTACTTGCCTAGTATACAAAACAAACAAATCTTATTTATCAGTCTTCTGCTTATGTCGATTGGGCTAGCCGATGCTCAAGAAGCCTGTTTTGTTCCATTGGCTGGGCCTAATTTCGATAATTCGCTGCTTGAAGGGCAAATTCAAGTCAAGTCTGAAGATAGTGAAATCAACCAAGATACGTTTGCTCGATTCAAAGGCAAAGTAGAAATCGATAGCTTTGAAGCCAAAATTAAAGCGGACGAAGCGTTACTCAATCGTCAAACCCAAACTTTGAATGCCACTGGCAATGTGAGTTTCCAAGACAATAACATCACTGTATCCAGTCAAAAAATGCAGCTGAATAGAGTGACAAATGCATTACTCATTGAAAAATCTTTGTACCAGCTAAACAAGGTGCAAGGTCACGGCAAGGCAGAAAAAATTGGCATTGGCGAAAATACAGGTATTAATCTTATAGAGTCGAGTTTTACTTCTTGCCCAGTGAACGATGAAGTGTGGCGTATCCAAGCAAGTAATATAAAAATCTCACCCGACCAATCTAGAGGAGTGGTAAAACACGCACGATTTTATATTAAAGACATACCAGTGTTATATTTACCCTACTTTTCCTTCCCAATTAATGACCAAAGACAATCTGGTATCCTCTACCCAAGTATTTCTAGTAATAGTTCCACGGGGTTAAGTGTCGAACAACCTGTGTATTGGAACATTGCGCCCAACTATGATTTAACCTTTAGCCCAAGGTTTATGACCGAAAGAGGATTGCAGCTTAAAACTGAATTCAGATATTTAACCGAGGAACATACTGGCCAGGTAAATATTGAGTATTTACCAAGCGACCAAGACCTAAACGATGATACCGAGCGATATTTTTATCGATTTGTGCACAGTGGGAAGATTGGTGAAAATTGGCAGATTAATGCTGATATTAACGGTCTGAGTGACGACAATTATATTGTTGACTTAGGTTCTGATTATTACAATCGAGCCGACACCCATTTATATAAAACACTAGGTCTGAGTTACTTTTCACAGAGCCTAGATTTTACGGCGCAATTTAGAGACTTTGAAGTACTAGGCGACCACCCGGACAGTTATCGTGCATTACCCGAAATAAGACTCAATTATTTAACGCCAATCGGCTTAGGCGCCGAATTCCAACTGAATTCAGAATTAGCCTACTTTGAAAGTGCTGAATTAGATAACCCAACCGCAACGCGCTTTCATATAGCGCCTACAGTTCGTTATCCGTTTCAAAATCAATGGAGTGAATTTTTAGCAGAAGCAACTATCTTGCATACTCGATATCTTCAGAAAAACGTTCAAAACTCAACGCTTGAAAAAAATATTTCCCGCACTTTGGGTCAAGCCAAAGTTTATGGTTCCTTGGCGTTTGAAAGGCCAGCAAGTTGGTTTGGAACAGAGGCCACCCAAACCTTTGAACCTAAAGTCCAATACTTATACACCAGCTTTGAAGACCAGAGCAACATTGGTCAATATGATACGACTCGGCTTTTTAATGACTTTGCGGGGTTATTTAGAGGGCAAGAATTTACAGGCCTAGATCGTATCAGCGACAACAATCAAATTACTGTCGGTATAACATCAAGGTTTATTGATAATAATAACCAAGAGCGTTTTAAATTAAGCTTAGGACAAATATTTTATCTAAAAGATAATCAAGTGGTGGATGCATCTAAAAATGATGACCGTTCGGCATTAGCGGCAGAACTAGATTGGCAAATAGGGAGTAAGTGGTTTGCCCATACCCAGGCTCAGGTTTCAACAATTACCGATAGAGTCGAACGTAGTAGTTTATCTTTGGAATATCAACTTTCCAAAAACAAGATTATTCAAATAAACCATCGGTATGTTAGGGATTTATCCTCAGAAAAAATTAATCAAGTGGGTATCACAGCCAGTTGGTCCTTAGCAAAAAATTGGCAATGGGTGGGCCGCTGGTATCATGACTTAGAACAAAACAGGACAGTGGAGAGTTATACCGGTGTGCAATATGAATCATGTTGTTGGAATGTCAGTTTTGTGGCTCAACGTTATCTAAGCAACCGTTTCGACAATAATGGGGCACAAAGTACCACTGAATTTGAGTCGGGCTTTCATGTATACTTCACCAGT
>CAJQKX010000035.1 GCA_905479025.1 uncultured Paraglaciecola sp. | reverse complement strand
GATTTTTTCTCGGACTTGCCTGCTATTAGCCTTACGAATAATAAGATCAAACCAAAAAAAAACATGAGGACGCCTAGGCCAGGAGAGAAAGCCATCTCGACAATACCGCCAAATATTAGAATAGCCGGGGCAGTTACTGATTTCGATATTTCCACTCAGCCCTCCTGCTGATTACACATAACGCCTTGCCCACAGGCGAAGCACGCAGTGCTGAGTCCAGCAAAGCGCGTATTTTTGTGCTTTGCGATTGTGCGGCAACTTGTTAGGTTTCATTTTCCGCAGCTAACTCTTGTTGAAAAAGGTTTTTCGCTGCTTCACTATATCTATGAACTGAGCCCGTTTTCGAGGTTCTGAGCTCTTGATGATACTTATCATTTCCTTTCATCGATTTAGCTGAAGCGATAGATACTAACTTGCTCACCGTCGTATTTAGTTTAGCGGCCAGCTCCTTTGTCAAATATGGATAGTCCTCATCTATGTCAGTTTTCTTGACGACCACAGGCAACGTCGGATCGTTGGCTTTTCCTTTGCGTAGGTTTACATCCGCCGTATAGTTTTTTGGTGCTTCTACGGGCACAATCCGAACCATATCAGTTGTTTTTATAAAATCACTAATAGCAAGATACGGCATAGTTTTTTTCTTGCCTTTGTACTTGGCTTCAAACTGTTTTTCGGTTGAGTACAGATTACCATCGAATGCTATCCCACGCTCAAGGAGCCAAATAAGTTTTTTATCGTTCTGACTCTTCTTTAGCTTGGAGACAGTTTTTTGAACTTTATCGGCATATGTAGTCATATCCGTGAAGGTTATCGACAAATAGTTTGCATCTAGATCTTTAGCGTGAGAAGGAAATATGCGTTTCACTACCTCTCTAAAAAACTTACTAGAGAAATATAATAAATGATGTGATATTTCTTCTGGCATTTCTGGTAAGTACTGATGGGCTGCCGCGTTTCTCAAAGAAATGATCTGCTGCACCAATTCGGCTTCGTGTTTTTGGACTTTCTTGATTGTTTGAAGCTTATGAATAGCTTTTTCAGCAGATATTGTTTCACCCCGTTGCCCCTGGGCAATCGATTCCTTGGCATGAAGAAGAATGGATTTTGCCAACAGCTCCCAAGCATTCGAAAGTAAAAGCATCGTCGCTTCTACACGATATGGTTGATTTACTCGATTGAATAAATCAACAGCGGTTAAAGCTGCTTCCTTGGATTTATCCAAGTAGATCAAATATTCGCGCTTTCGTCTCGTAGCCATGAAAACCTAACGCCGCAAACACGGGCGCACGTTAGTGCGTCCGAGCGAAGCGGAAGTGTGCTTTGCCTGGTTATATGTGATTAGAACGGCCATGCACCGATACCCTGAAGCAGAAAGCCAACTACCAGCAAGAGTGTGCCAACTAGAGCCGTCTTAGATTGGAAAAGCAAATTCTGAGCCGCAGGCTGATCGACATTTTTTGATGGGTCGTCATGAGATATTCGCATAGTTGCAACCTCGGCCGCCTTTTCCTTATTTGTAAAGACACCAGCAAAGATAATCAATGCGCCAACGATATCAAAACAAATACCTATAAACGTAAAGTATTCAGAACACATTCGTATCACCGAAACATATAACGCCCCTCACATGGGCGCAGCGTCTGCTGCGTCCTTGTGCTGAGGCTTGTTAGGTACTTATTCAACATTAACACTCGCAGTTAACTCAACTTTTTTACGAGCTACTTTGTCTTTAATTTTTACTTTAAACACATAACCCTCATCAGCTGCACTTGCAACTAGACCCGCACCGTTTGTAGAAATCATTAATTGATTTTCAATCTTTCCTTTAGGGCCAGAATAGATAGGAGAGTCTTTCAGTTTACCTAGAATACTTCCATCTTTTCGATTAATAGACCAATCACCAGTAATAACGCAATTGCCTTTTTTGTTCTCTTTACACCCTGAAAAAACAATAATTGCTTCGAAACTACTTCCAGATTTGACGCTCGGTAAAGACCCAAAATTTACCTTATTAGCGGGGCCATTATTCCAAGCCTTATAAACTTCTTTTGCTTGGTCAGATAAAAATATCTGTGCTTTAAATTTTCCATCGTGCTTTTTTGTATCACTATCCTCTACGAGTTCCCCATCTACGTACCACCCTTCCGCAAAAACTTGAGAAGAAAGAAGAACAAATAGTAAAGTGATTAACTTCATAACAGTACCTAACGCCCAAAGCAGCGGCGGCGAAGCCGTCCAGCCCGAAGGGCGATGCTGTCTTTGCTTGTTATGAAGTTTGTTGCAGCTTCCGCCTGCCTAGATTTACGGTAATTCATAAAGAACAGCCTCAAAGGGAGAGCTGCCAACGTTGCGAAAGCCCATTTGACTCGCTTCGTCGAACCACGCCCACGATGCAGGCTCAAAAGATTCGATTCTAGGTGGCGTATTTTCAGACTCAGAAGATACCGATGCTTTTGTTAAGCTGATAATCAGACCGGTAAAGCCGGATTCCATTCTACCTGTACTTTCACCAGGCGCGAGATTCAATTCGTACACCCGCACTTTCGCGTAAGTATCTTTAAGTTTCAAACCATGACCGACTACCGGTTTCCGAACAAATTCAGCTGCTTCTTTTTTCAGTTCGACACCCACTAACCTTGCAACACCGTCTCCGGAATTAGTTACTTGATGAACCGACGGAGCTTCTTTGTGCTCCGTCAAACGCACCATACCCGATGGTATTGGAAGCGCTATTGGCATGGAGAAGCCCACCAACGACTTTGACTTCAATCTAGATCCATGTATCGCGACGTATATAGTGTCCTGAATGTGAGCGTGGTAGAGAGTCACGTGCTTAGGCGGCAAGAGTACATCGTAAATACGAACCCATTCATTTTCGAATTGATGCCTATGTTGTGGTTCATTACGAACGCTTACATATTCAATTTCGTCAATGCTTCCATCTCCTGGAGGCACTTCTACATTATCGCCACAACCGGCGATCAGCATCATGACCGGCACAAGGATGGCAAGTGCTTTGTTTCGCTTTCTTATCATGCTACTTCTGTTCCCGTTGGAATTTCTGTTCTTCATAACGCCTAAAGCAGCGGACCAAAAACGCAGTTTTTGTGTCCGACTGCCTTGCCTTGTTATGTGCTGCGTTCACTCGATTAGCCCGAGTTCACGAGCATGGTTAAGGTTTTTAATTGCACCCTCATTGCCAGCCTTTGCAGACTTGCGCCACAGCTCAATTGCCTTGTTAATATCTTTTTCGACTCCCTGACCTTCTGCGTACATAAACCCAAGAATTGACTGGGATATAGCATCATTTTGCTTTGCAGAAAGACTGTAATATTTGAAGGCCTTTTTGTAATTGAGCAAACCTGATGTTTCAGAAGAATATATGCCTCCCAGATAACCTTGGGCTTTGTTTTGCCCTGCATCTGCGGCTTTAGTCCACCACTTTACGGCTTCATTTATATTTTTTGATACGCCATAGCCTTGGACATACATAATGCCTAAATCAGATTGAGCATCGACATCGCCTGCCAAAGCAAGCTTTTCGTAAATTGGAAAAGCTTTGGCATAGTGGCCAGAATTGTATGCTTCCACTGCTAAGTCATACTCATCTGCATGGGTAACAAATGGGATAAACGACAACACTAAAAGTAGAAGTATTTCCTTAATCATTTGGCACAGTCCTTAAGCACATAACGCCAAAAGAAGCGGGCGCCGTTTACGGCGTCCGCTTGCTTGCCTTGTTAAATCTATCGGACATACCAATCGTGAACTTTCCATTCACCACCCTCACGCGTCACGATAAATGTTTCCTTTGCTAAGTCATTTTTCTCATATTTATTCCAGTAAACAATCCTTCTATGGGTTCCGTCAGGAAGGTTTCCTTCAAAGATCTCAAGCTTCCAGTTAAGCTGAAGATCTTTATTTATTAGCTTTCCGTAAGACTCTCGACTTGCCATCCAGTAATTTTTTATCCAATCAGTACTGTACTTTGCTTTAGTCAATTTTGTAGAGTTGTCTAATAATGTATCTATATCACCAGAGCTTAAGGCATCACTCCACCGCTCAACCACTAATAAGGAATTTTCCTCGTTCTCTTTCTCTACCTGGCTTGCACAGGCGCTAAGAAAAAGAATAATAGTGGAAATAATTGTTATTTTAAATTTC
>CAJQKX010000034.1 GCA_905479025.1 uncultured Paraglaciecola sp. | reverse complement strand
GATCTTTATTATCGACTCAACGTCATCTCTATCAATTTACCACCTTTAAAAGACCGAGATAACGATGCCTGCCATATAGCGCAGTGTTTTCTGAATCGTTTTAGCGACATTGAAAATAAAGTATTTGTGGGTTTGTCGTCTGATGCGGGGACCTTGATCAATAACTATTCATGGCCGGGTAATGTCAGGCAACTAGAAAACACTATTCACAGTGCAGTAGTGATGTCGGAAGGTCCATTGTTAACTGAACAAGTTTTAGCTCGGCAGTTACAATTAACCCAAACACAAATGACTGAGTTGTTACATAAGAAAAGCCCCCCCGCTCAACTGGAGTCAATACCAAACACGTCTAGTGATACCCGCAATCATATTCAACACAGTGCAGTAAACGACACCAGCTCAGTGCGCAGCTTAGCAGAAGTAGAAAGGGTTGCGATTGAACACGCCATTGCCGTCTGTAACGACAACGTGGTCAAAGCCGCCGGTTTACTAGAAGTCAGTCCGTCTACCTTGTACCGCAAAGTTCAGCAATGGCAAGATTAATAATTTAACTCGAGTTTAGCTAAGTTTGGCTAAGTATGGCTAAGTTTGGCTTTTTGCATGTTGCGAAATAACCCCTTCGCAATATGTAAATCTGACTCGTTATCTCGCACCCTTCAAAAAATATAACTATATATTTCAATACGTTAAAATTTATAAATTTATGGCCTGCATCTTGAAATACTCAACATAGTATTTTTATAGAATTTTTTGATTAGGCCATAAAAATCATATTAACGACTCTACAAGATGAAAGTAAACGACTGCTCAATCATACCAGTTGACTTCTAGACACTGAGATAACCGCTAGAGTTTTAAGGATATTAGTGATACTTGTATTTACGACAAATTTAGCTGATGTGGAATATGGCGCTGTTATGTTCGCACTAGCTTATCACGAAATTTTTAAGCTCATACTGTGCTCTGGCGCGGGCGCTCAAATTATTCAGTGCACAGAAAAAAATCACCCCAATACGCTAGAAACGGGGCATTTCTGCAATGGTTGGTCTGTATATTATTGGCTAGCATACAAGCGGCCCTGGCTTCGCCTCTAGCTACTTTCTATGACAATCCATCGCTCACTCCACCCATCAGTTTAGTGGCAGTTGTGTATTTGTTTTCTATTGGTAAACATCAAAGTATTCCTGATCCAGCGTCAAGGTAATATGAAGTATTACAGCATTCGCAATGCAATGTGCAGCGTTGCTGAAAATTTTAACATTGTGATATTTGCCTTATTGGACTGAGGCATTATGTCGATTGTCTATGGTAACTGGGTATTCACCCTGCTTTGGTTAGGTTTATTTTACTCCGCCCCAGTACAAAATTTTGGTGTTGGTTTTCAGCGCAACGTTTTTCTAAAACTGACCAAAACCTCGGGACAATTATTCTCTACCGAGTTAGTCAGATCTTTGCGTATGCAATCGAACATGCGGATTGGTGTAAGACTCTTGAGACCCGAATTATTTGGTTTTTACAGCTTTGCCAACAGTGCTGGTGTTGGCCTCAGTCAATTAATCATGCCTTTAATACCGCGCTTTACCCTTATCGGTGTGACAAACACAGAAGCGCTCAACTCAAAAAGTATATCCCTAAGGTGTACCTGATTACTTGCTCAGTAGGCACTTTATTTTTAAAAAAAGCGATTCTGGCCCCATTTATGTGCCCTTATTATTCGAACATATTTGGCAACAAAATACTATGGTGGTGACAGTGTTATGTGTAGCGGCATTGCCGGCTGTATTGATTAACACTCAGTGCAATGTATTGCGCGCTAAAGCCCAGTATCAAAAAGAACTCTATGTTCGAATATTCTGCTTAATTATCAGCTCGGTCGGCTTAGTAGCCGTTCAAGCGTCGACCCCCGAAAACTTTGCTTTAAACATCTTAGCCTGCAGTACATTGTGGCTGCTAGCCTTGTTCCCTTGGAACAAATTAGAATTTCATTTCCAAAATACCAGAGTGTTAAACCCAAGGTGTTTACGCACCTGATAAACGCCCATTAGATTTTGAGAGGCTACCGCGGTTGCGGTTGCAACGGCAGCACCCAACAAACCGTAGCTTGGTATGAGTATCACACCAAGAGCAATTGCCACGATGGCGCTAATAAGTGTGTTATTGAGTACTTCACGCTCACGACCGGTCATGCTCAGTAAATATCCTACTGAACCGGTCGCTATATTGATAAATTGACCTATAGCAAGAATCATCAATGCTGTTGATGCAGCCCGGAAATCATCACCAAAAAAACTCATCAACCAGTCTGGAAAAAGCAACATCACCATTAGTATAGGGGCTGCAACTAACATCATCAGTCGTACAGACCAGATAGCAATGCGTTTCAAACCGTCGATATCACCCTTTTCATGTAGAGCAGCAAATTTGGGAGCAGCGATTGCATTTACGGCAAATAATACAAAACTGGTCAACATCGCGGTACGTTGAGCCGTAGCAAAGAATGCAACATTTTCAGCGGTGCTCCAGGCGCCTAGCATCAACTGTGAGGACCATTGCACCACTTGTGATAATATAACAGCTGCCCAAAGGGGTGTGCTGGTTTTCCATAGTTGAGAGGATGAAAAGCTTTCTATTTTTTCTGTTTTCGGGGCAGACTGATGCCAAAAATATAGGCCTGAACATAAAGTAAAGAGGCCTGCTAATATAAAATGTTCAGCGGCTGCCTCAGCGGTGTAGACTGGGTCGAGTAACATTAATAAGAGTAATGCTATTGGCATTAGTACGTTAAGAGTCAACAAAGATTTAGCTATCTTTTTGAGGCCCTGCATTGCCTGAGCAAGCATTGTATATAAGGCGATTAACGGAATCGCCATCAGAAATGAACGCAGCACAGGCTCAAACCCTGGTTGTGGAAAATAGTTTTCGACTAGCCACGTGACGTTAGACAACGCAAGAACAGTGAGACAGATACTTGCGATGGCTACCCAGCTAACCGATTTTCGATAGACTCCGTGGAGCCTATCAATTTCATTGCTTTCCCGTGCTGCTGCTACGAAACGAATAATACTTTGATCAAGACCGAGTCGCCCCACTGCTGCGATGATGGTAACCAGAGTAAAGGCAAGAAAAAAAAGCCCGGTTTCGTTTGCACCAAGAAATCGTGCAACTACAATATTCATAAAGAGAATGCTGACTGCCGACAGCACCTTAACACTCATACCTATAGCGCTTCCGACAATCATTTCGCGAAGATGAGGATCATCTGAAAGTGAAGATAATTTTAAAACTTGTTTCACTTTTCTGGCAGTCCTAGGCGTTTCTTACAATAAAATTTTCGATGGTTTCGAGTAGATCCTGATTGGCATAAGGAGAAATTGCACCCCCATGCAGTGAACGTAAATCGCTTAGATGTGAATAAAGTTGTTCGGGCTCAGAAGCAATGTAACAACCATCGAGATGACTTAGCTTGCTGCAAGTAGCTAACTGGTGTTCATTACGGTGCTCACCCAGTGAGGCTTTGCGAGGGTATATAATGATAGGTTTAGATGCCATCAATGAACTGATTACTGAACCCATGGCGGCATGGGCTAGGATAACTTCTGACTTATTGAATACTTCCGAGTATTGCTGTTCGCTCAGATAGTCAATGTATTGCATGTGTTTTGGAACGTAACTTCCTTCGGCTATTTGTGCAAAGACTTCCTCTTCAGGGTGAATGTAAGCCCATGCATCAACGATTTTAACAAATCGGTCAAAAGGTAATTGTGTGCCTACGGTTAAAAATATCATAAAACACTCCCTCCATACTGAGGGCCATTTTTATTTGAAAGCTCTTGCCACTGTGTCAACCAGAGATCGGCAAATTTACCTGCACGTTTGCCAGATAGCGATAGTTCTTGTGCATTAGCG
>CAJQKX010000033.1 GCA_905479025.1 uncultured Paraglaciecola sp. | reverse complement strand
AACAAGCAAGGGTATGTTTAGCCCCGTTACGTTTTGGGGCAGGTATAAAAGGTAAGTTAGCTGAGGCAATGTTTTGTGGAACGCCAAATGTTACTACCAACATTGGTATTGAGGGCATGACAATGGGATTAGACTGGTCTGGGCTGTCCACAGATTTAGATAAATTTGATAATCATAAAAACAGTGCCGAACATTTTGCAGAACATGCCATACAGCTTTATCAAAACGAAGAGTTATGGCAGCAAAAACAACAAAATGGGTATCGACTTATTAATGCTAATTTTGATAAAGATAAAATCCAACCAAAGATACTCGCCCGTATCGGTGAGATACAAGACAACCTTGAAAGTCATCGTGCAAATAACTTTATTGGACAGATGTTGCATCACCACCAACTAAAAAGCACTCAGTATATGGCCCAGTGGATTGAGGCGAAGAACCGCTAGACACCTTATTTTAGCTGTGGCACTCCCTGCTGCCAGATTTGCCAATTGTTGGTAATATGATCGGTTACTTTAGCCCCGACTAAAACAATATTTTCTACCGTTTCGGTAAAACCACCAGCCGTTTCTCCGGGTGCTGGATCTAAGTGTTCTAAGGTTGTTTCATTTGGGTGACCTTGGTCAAAGTTGACTGACCCACGTAAACTCAAAATGCGTTGTGTCCCATGAATCCGGCTGATCACCTGTGTAATAGCCGCGGCTTCCATTTCAGTGGTTATGTAATCATCTGCACCATATAATTCAGTGATATATTGTGCTTGTTTAGACAATCCTGGCCCATGAAAAAACGTATCACCCGTCATATGTGTGCCCTTTAACACTTTGGGCAGTCGCCTGGCTGCAATTTGTGGGTAACGAGTTCTATAAGCTTGAGCGCTTGGTGAGTCCTTGAGCTTTGTATCAGTAGATAACGCCATGCTCCAATCGACTAATAAGGGGTTAAGTTGATAACGGCGAATGTTTTCATACCCTTTACGGGGCATAAAAGTGGGGGCACCTACTTCACCTTCTTCTGGTGACCAGCGATGACCTAAATCGTAATCAATTAGCCAACTGCCCCAACTCACATCACCTATTGTGCCTTTTGATGGAGGCGTGCCTCCCACACCGCTGAGAATGTAAAAGCTGCGTGAAAAATCGAATTGTTGGTTTAATAAAATGGCCTGCATTGAAGCAGATGAAGCGACCTTTCCCATACCTAACACACCGCCACACACACCATTTTTATTACAATAAACGGGGTTGAGTGCGCCTTTTACATCTATAGGCTGACTGTTTTTAAAATAACGTTGATACCAGTACTGAAACTCCCCTGATTTATCACCAGAATTTTCACCTATTTCAAACATGGCTGCGATAAAAACTTTGACATGAATTGGCTTGCTGTTTATGGCCGCCTGACTAGTCAGTGTAATTGAGCAAAGTAAAATTAACACTAATATTTTGTATGGTTTCATAAGCATTCCTTTTCATTTAAATTATGTTTAAACCGATTGATTAACGACTCACCGCAACGACCATTGCCAATGTTGCCAAAAAAGGTATCGGCACATAGCTTATTGGTAATTGTACTATTTATCACCCCTAGTATTTAATACCAACAATGTGGAAAAACCAGTGACATGGTAATTTGGCATAAAGGATTTACCTTCCGGCGAGTCAAACTCTATGCGGACATAAACAAAGTTTGATTGTTCTGTGAAATGACTTGTTTATATGAGAACACTTGTTTATATGAGAACACTTGTTTATCTAACTTACGACAGCTTGGGCACCAAATGGCTGACATATCCGCCAATACTAATTTATTTAGTATTATTGGCCACTTCTGGGGCTTGCTCTAAGGCAAGTATTTCTAACCCAATTTCATCTATGGCTTGTTGCCCAAGATACGTCTGAACAGTTTTATTGCCGTAATACCCCAAAACTGATAATAAAATAATGCTCCTAAAAATATTTAAGACTTTTCTAACTGATGAACCTGTTTTATCTTGCTGTTTATTGATAAATATCTAACTCTCTTTATTTGCAGATTGAAGTTGGCAGTATTCAATAATTTTTTCCATTACAGCAGACAGTCCGTTGCCTCTGGATTGGCTTAAGTGTTTACCCAAATGTAATGTTTCTAGATAATCGACTAAGTTAAACACCAAAACTTGTTTAGCTGTTTTGCCTGACAGGGCTTCGAACAGCACAGCCAATAAGCCGCGAATAATTTTGCTAGGCGAGTCCCCCTCCAACACTACTAGGCCTTTATCTACTAAACACCTTATCCAAACTTCGCTTTCACAGCCAGTTACTGCAGACTCTTGCGTTTTATAATGGTCTTGTAATCTGGCTAAACTTTTACCCGCTAACATCATTTGCCGGTAAGTCTGATCCCAGCTTTTTGCCTGTTTTATTGACTCTGCAATGGGAAAAAGCAGAGCTTGTTTCTCATCCAATAACATTTCAACAGTTGCCGTTTGAGTTGTTGGTTCAGTTAATAAACGAATACATTCGACTAACGCCGAGAGAAAGGTCTGGATGTCATCGTTGTTATTGTAAGGCGCTAAAGACACTCTAATGGTCCCATCTATACCCAGCTCATTCATTAAAGGCATAGCACAGTGATGCCCTACCCTCACTGCAACATTGCGCTTATCTAATAGCACTGCGAGATCGTAATGATTGACACCTTCTAAGGTAAAAGACAACAGACAGATACTGTTAACTCTATCACCCCATAATTTTACTTGTGGAATAGCTGACAAAGAATCGAGTAATTGTTGATACAAGTTATGTTCAAGTGCTAATAGCGTCGCTCTATGTTGTTGAATAAACTCACTGGCAACTGCTATACCTAGTACACCTGCAATATTTGGCGTACCGGCTTCAAATTTTAATGGCGGTGGTTGGAAGGTGGATTGTGTGAAGCTAACGTGTTTGATCATCTCACCGCCTAGTTGATAAGGCGGTAATTGCTCGAGCAAATCGTACTTACCGTACAATACACCTATGCCAGTGGGGCCAAACATTTTATGACCACTGAACACATAAAAGTCACAATCCAACTGTTGCACATTCACAGCCAAGTGACTAACTGCTTGTGTGCCATCTATTAGTGTTAATGCGCCCAATTCTTTGGCTTTGTTAATAATAGCTTTTATTGGATTAATATTTCCTAGAGCATTTGATACATGCCCTAAAGCCACCATTGCGGTATTTGAAGTCATTAATTGCAATGATTCTGTTAGCTTTAATACTCCATTATTATCAACTGGCATTACCTGTAATTGTAAATTATTAGCTTGGGCTATTTGCTGCCAAGGCACAATATTAGCGTGATGTTCTAGAGCAGAGACTACAATACTATCACCCGCTTTAAAGTGACTTTTAGCCAAACTACTGGCGACAAGATTTATGCTTTCGGTAGCCCCTTTAGTCCACACAATTTCTTTGTGGCTCCTAGCACCAATAAAATGTTGGATGGTCCTGCGCGACTGTTCAAATTGTTCTGTAACATTGGCGGCCAACTGATGACTAGAACGATGCACATTAACAGACTGCTCTTGGTAGAAATGTCGCGTAATATCGATAACCGACTGTAATTTTTGACTGGTAGCAGCACTATCCAAATATATACAGCTTTGTGACTCAAGGCTGGTAAAAAAGGGAAAGTATTGACGTAAAGTATTGGATATCTTTGATTGCATCGGTTTTAAAACAAGTGATTTACTATTGATGATTGTTGTCAATCGAAAGCAGATTAGCAAGGTATTTAAGCTAGATTCAACAACGTAATAAAGTGTTCAATTTTACATCGCTTCTGCTGAGTGACAAAACATTCAATCTGACAAGGCTCGATGGGCTAATTTCTACCGTTTTTGCAATACTCATTGGACGACGGCTATCAGTAGAAGGAGGATACCCAGAATTGGATCACTATTTTCATTTAAGCATAAGCTTTCAACGGACAATGAAGATTTTCAAATACTAGTGCACTAATAGTTTTTTACAGACTTTCGCCTTAAAACCTATTTAGAACTATTTAGGTGACGGGTCTTTCAATGTGAGCACAATGAAAGACCTTCACCCGTTCTTTTTAGAGTCGTTAAAGCGTAACCAACTCAACAAAGTCTATTGATACTAATCAATAGACTTAACTAATAAATTCAAGATTTTAAAAGCATCTTCTATCTGATATATTTCTTTAAATAAAGTGGAGGAACTTTTTATGTCAGAACAAGAGTACAATCACCCTGCACCTTGGCAGCTAAAGGGTAGCGGCGTTGTTTTAGTAATGCGTTTGTCAAAATCATGGAAAGCACGTTACGGGCTTTCTGACTATAAAGGGTTAATTGCCTCTATTTGTTTGGTTAATTATCAAACATCCCCCGTTGGACCTTACTACGAAATTTTACTTATTCCGGGCACCCTGAAAAATCCAAAAGGCAAGCATTTATCAATTAGTCATATATTTGTCGACTCCGAAAACAGTATGAAAGCAGGGCAAAAAAACTGGGGTATTCCAAAAAAAATGGCCCAATTCGATTGGCAAGATGACGGAAAATCTGTCCAAGTCGCTATCAAACATGAAGGGCATTCCTGCTTTACCTTAAAAGCTAAAAGATTAGGTCCGTCCATACCTATTATTGAAGCTATGCTGCCCATTACCCTCTACCAGAAACGAGATAATCACCACTTTTGGACAAAACCAAAAACTAAAGGCCAAGCAAAATTTGCTACTGTCAGTCATTTAGGCGGCTCTAATAATGAAGATGGGCACAGTTTTCCTGATCTTAGTAACCAAACTATCTTGGCTGCATCTATTGTTGATGGGTTTTCCATGGGTTTTCCAGAAGCGATCCAAGAAAAAATAATATAAAGGTAAAATAGTAGAATGGGTCGTAATCAACGTACTGTCATTACTGGGGCAAATTCAGGTATAGGGTTAGCACTGTTAGAGCAATCAATTGAAAATGAACATGATATTATTGCCGTTGACTTAAATACCGATACTATTCAATCTCGATTTAGTCAGAACGAAAAATTACAGTTTATTGACACAGACCTATCGACTCAAACTGGATCAGATTTACTTTTCACAAAAATAGCATTGCGTTGGGATAGTTGTGACTTGTTTTTTGCAAATGCAGGTTTTGCTTACTTTGAGAATTTATCTTCACGAGCTGAGCCCGATTGGCTAAGAAATGAAAAAATATTTTCTCTTAATACCCTATCGCCTATATATAGTTGGCAAAAGCTGAAGCAATTAAATAAAGATCATCCCTTTAGAATTGTGATGACTTCATCTGCAATGGCTTACTTAGGCCTACCCGGATATGCGTTGTACTCAGCAACAAAAGCAGCGTTACACTCTTTCGCTGAAACCCAGAAGTGGGAATCGACAAGCAAGCAAGAGGTTGTTTTAGTGTACCCCATTGCGACTAGAACAGAATTCTTTCGGTCTGCCGGCAGTAAGGCACCATTTCCAAGCCAAACAGCTGAAACAGTTGCCCGAAGTATTTTTTCAGGATTAGAAAAAAATAAAACTCGTATCTACCCTTCTTTTATATTCAGAATTTTTTGGCTAACTTCACAGTGGCTCCCTTTTTTGCAAACAATCTATTTGAAAATAGAAGCCCGAAAAGTATCTTAATGAGAACTGATTCACTTGTAGCGTTAATCAATTGATAGAGCTCAATTGATTGAACGTTAACTCACCAAACCTCAGGTGTATATCGAAGTCAACAAAACTCAATGTCTCGATAAGCAACTATTTAGTAAGCTTGATAACCACATCACTTAAGGTATTGTATTTATCAAAAATCCTAATCAATATTGGGTTGAAATCTTCACACCACATCGATTGCTTCATTACTGCAAGAGCATATAGAGCTGAATAGCCGGTAATTTCCATAACGTCTTTAGTTTGAAACGCGTTCAAGGAATAAAAAAGTTAAAACATAGTCAGTATCAAATGAAATGTGTATATGCCTTTCATTTAACCCAGTGTTTTGACAATGTGCGTTATGAAGTAAATGCCATTAACTTATGTTTGATATTCAACGCTTCGAATATTTACTAATTCAGTCATGCTAATATTTTGAATGACTTAGTCTTTGCTCTGCTAATCGCATATAGTGTTGTGGTTGAATTAACCGGACACTTCAATAAAGGATTATAATCCTGTTAATTGAGGTGAATATGACTAAACGAACAAATAAACATTATCCCGCAGAATTTAAACAAGAAGCGGTCGCTCTGGT
>CAJQKX010000032.1 GCA_905479025.1 uncultured Paraglaciecola sp. | reverse complement strand
CAATACATAGATGGCTCGGTGTTGGCTCAAATGGGTAATCCTGATATGCGAACCCCTATTGCTCATGCATTGGCTTTTCCCGACAGAGTCGAATCCGGTGTCTCTCCTTTAGATTTTAATCAATTATCTAATTTTACTTTTACAGAGCCTGAAGCTGAGCGTTATCCTAATCTGATACTCGCTATGCAAGCAAGTAATGCTGGGCAGTATGCCACTACCACGCTTAATGCAGCAAACGAAGTGGCAGTAGATGCGTTTTTACAAGGGAAAATTGGTTTTATACAAATTGCACAAGTGAATGAAGAATGTTTGCAACAAACATCACCTCACAACCTAGACACTATTGAAGCCGTAATCGAAAGTGATAACGCTGCCCGAAGGCTCGGTTTGAATATTATCGGGAATATTAGTCAGTCTTCGATGCAGAAGGTTGGAACTTGAGTTTTCTAATTAGTTTTGCTTCTTTTATCGTCGCTTTAGGCATTTTAGTGGCGGTACATGAATGGGGCCATTTTTGGGTCGCTCGCAGATGCGGAGTGAAAGTCGAACGATTCTCTATTGGTTTCGGAAAAGCCTTATGGCGTAGAACAGACAAGCTAGGTACCGAATATGTGATCGCGGCTATTCCATTGGGCGGCTATGTGAAAATGCTTGACGAAAGGGTTGATGAAGTAAGTGAAAAAGACTTACCCTACGCCTTTAATCGTCAGCATGTGTTGAAACGTATTGCTATTATCGCTGCAGGGCCGGCTGTGAATTTTCTGTTTGCAATATTTGCTTTGTTCGTTATGTACCTAATAGGTTTACAAACTATTAAGCCTGTTGTCGGTGATATTGAACCTGATAGTGTTTTCAGCCAAAGTAACATTCCTCAGAATGCCATTTTTACGCAAGTCGGGGATCGCCAAGTAGTCGACTGGGAAGATGTCGCTTATGAGTTTATGTCATTTATTGGCAACAATGAGATGCTAGTTAAATGGACAGATGATGAAAGCTTTTATGAACGCTCAGCTACCATTAACTTAAGTCAGTGGGAGTTCGACCCAGATAAAACCTCGGTCTTTGCTAGCTTGGGTCTCGTTCCCTTTCGGCCTAAAGTGCAAAATGTGTTGGGATATATTGAAGATGGCTCTGCTGCACAGATCATTGGATTCCAAACAAATGACAAAATTCTCAGTTTAGATGGAACTAGTATGCAAAATTGGGAACAAATAGTGGGTTATGTTTCAACAAGACCTAATCAAACTGTTCAAGCTAATGTGCTTAGAAATGATAAAATCATAAGCTTAAATGGAACTATTGGTAGTAAAACTGGAGAACAAACTGCAAAAGGGTATATGGGGTTTTCTCCTACTCTTGAACCATGGCCAGAGGGGGTTGTGTTTGTTCATCAATATGGCGTTGTAAAAGCTATGTCAAAAGCGATGGACAAAACATGGCGTTTGATGACACTCAGTATTGAGATGCTTGGTAAGCTGATAACAGGTGATGTATCTGTGAAGAATTTGAGTGGTCCTATTTCGATTGCTCAAGGTGCAGGTATGAGTGCCAGCTTAGGTCTAGTGTATTTTTTAGGCTTTTTAGCGTTAATTAGCATTAATTTGGGCATAATTAACCTTTTACCTCTGCCAGTACTTGATGGTGGACACTTACTCTATTATTTTATAGAGCTTATTAGTGGACGGCCTGTTCCAGAATCAGTACAAGAAGTAGGATTTAAAATTGGTGGCGTATTGTTACTGCTATTAATGAGCATCGCGATAGTAAATGACATTACGCGAATATAATTTTTATCGGTCGATTTGACCATGCACAACATGTTTTGTGCGTTTAGGAAGAATATTATTAAATGAAGTTTAAACAGTTAGTTGTTGCGGGATTAATTTTATCCATTGCTAGCTTCGCGAAAGCAGCCCCGAGCAGTGAATTTGTCGTTAAAGATATTAGAATTGAAGGTTTACAGCGTGTTGCTTTAGGCGCAGCTTTGACTTATCTGCCTGTTACAGTTGGCGATGAGATGAATAGCTTTAGGGTTTCACAGCTTATTAGGTCTATGTATTCTTCTAGTCATTTTGAAAATATTAAAATATTTCGTGATGGAAACACACTCTTGGTGCGCGTCTCTGAAAGACCTACTATTAGTAATATTGTATTTGAAGACAACGATGATATTAAAGATGAGCAATTACAAGAAAGTCTAAATGATGCCAATATTTTGGTAGGGGAACCTTTAGATAAAACTGTTTTGACCTCTATTGAGAATGGTTTAAAAGACTTTTTTTACAGCATAGGTAAATATAACGCTGACGTGACGGCGATTATTACACCACTACCGAGAAATCGGGTTGACCTTAAATTGTTATTCGAAGAAGGCGATTCAGCTAAAATTCAACAGATAAATATAGTGGGTAATGAGTCTTTCAGTGATCCTGAGTTGTTAGAACTGGTTGAATTGAAATTTGATACACCATGGTGGGACTTTTTATCAGAAACTCGCTATCAGAAACAAACATTAACTGGCGATATGGAAACTATTACTAGCCATTACAAAGATCGTGGCTATCTGCGTTTTAATATAGATTCTACCCAAGTATCCATGACGCCGGATAAAACAGGCATCTATGTGACCTTAAACGTCAATGAGGGTGAGCAATACACAATATCTGACGTAGAACTAATGGGTGACTTATTGGGTTATGAAGATTATATCGAACTTGTATTACCGTTAACTAAAGGCGAGTTATATAATCAAGCTGAAGTCACATACACTGAAGAATTCATTAGTAAATACTTAGGTCGATATGGTTATGCTTATCCCACTGTCACGACTATTCCAGATATCAACGAGGAAGATAAAACCGTAAAATTAATTTTGTCCGTAGATCCTGGTAAACGCATATATGTGCGACGAATAAATTTTACAGGAAATAATAGTACTGCTGATGAAGTACTTCGCCAATCGGTTTCTCAGATGGAAGGCTCTTGGTTATCTACTGCTACATTAGAATCGTCTAAAAATAGCCTTTCGCGTTTAACGTATATGGAAAATGTAGACTTTGAAACGGTTCGTTTACCTGGCGAAATAGATAAAGTTGATGTGAATTTCACAGTTAAAGAGCAGCCTTCTGGAGCCTTTAATGCGGGCATAGGTTATGGCGATCGTACTAAGTTAAGTTTAAATGCAGG
>CAJQKX010000031.1 GCA_905479025.1 uncultured Paraglaciecola sp. | reverse complement strand
TTTGATACTGAGTCAGTGATTGTTTTACGTTCGGCTGTGGGTGAGGTAAAGGCGCATCTGAATGTATGTCGTCATCGTGGTTCAAAAATTTGTGTTGAACCATCAGGTTCAAAAACGTCCCTTACTTGCCCCTATCACGCATGGAGCTATAACCTAGACGGAGAACTGATTTCGGCGCGCAATATGCCAGATGATTTTGAGCCCTCACAGAATGGCTTGCATAAGGTAAAAGTAGCGCTTTTAGGTGGACTTATTTATGTTTGTTTAAGTGAAGATGCACCCAGTCTTACTTCTCTTCGCCAAGATCTTAACCAGCCCTTCGATTTATTTGGTATGAAGAGTATGCAACTGGCCGAACGGAGGTCATATCGTATTCCTGCAAATTGGAAGTTAGCGGTTGAGAATTATCAAGAGTGTTATCACTGTGCGGTATCCCATCCAGAGTTTGCGCAAATTCATGCTATGGCAAAGTCTCCCAAAGCATTTCAAAAAGCCAAAGAGAATTTTTCACAGGCCAATCAAGGTAACCCAAAATTTAAAGCGTTAAATCGTTATTTCGACTTAGCTGAAGAAGGGCAAGAAGGGTATCAATATGACAGGAACCCATTGCTTGGTGATGCACTGAGCGGCAGTGTAGGCGGCAAACCTGTCGCCCCATTGCTTGGTTCATTAAAAAACTACGATGGCGGCGCGTCTGAATTGATGATTGGCCCGCTAAGTTATTTTCTAATCTATGACGACCACATGCTTGGGTACCGTTTTCTGCCTATCTCTGTGGATGAATGTATCTGCGAGGTGTTCTGGTTTGTAAATGAGTCGGCGGTAAAAGGGGAGGACTATCAACTAGACCAGCTCACTTGGCTTTGGGATGTGACCACCCAAGCCGATAAAACCATTATTATGAACAATCAAAAAGGGGTGAATTCTAGATTTTATCAACCGGGACGCTTATCTGAAATGGAACGTTTTCAGCAGAGTTTTTTAAACTGGTATTTACACACTTTGCCCAAGTAAATTTCAGGTTACATTAGCTAAACTGTTACTGTGAGTAAGCGTTTACAGACAAGTGTATTAACTTCTTCTTTGGGACGGCTAAGAAGAAATATTCATTGCGTTTACTGAATAAAACGTTAATAGCTGTAGTGACTGCCATAGCCGTTATACGCAGCTCATAGTTGATTGAGAAGTTTATGCCAACACCAGACATTTCCCCACTGTCAGGATCCTTTACACGTTTTTTGAATCGCTAAGGCTGCAAAGTGCTGTGAGTTCACTGACGGGCTTAAAATATTTGTTCCACAAAATGTCCAAGTTCACTTCAAAGGTATAGATACTGATTTTAATATTGCAGGCATAGACGCGGGCGTTGAAGGCAAAACAATTAGTGGCGAATTGTTGATTAATAACGTGCGCATCAGTATCAAGGTGTCCTCAATCAGTGGGGATATTAATGTAACTGAGTCTTATGGCACCGCCTATATCGAATCCATACAGGGTGACACAAGCATAATTGGCAATTTCGAAGATGTGAAACTCCGCACTGTCACTGGTGACATTTGGGCTGATATAACTGAAATTGACAATGTGAGTACCAACAATATCGCTGGAGATACCAAACTATCAGGTAGTCTCAAAAAGGATGCTCAGGTTAAAATGACCAGCGTAAAAGGAGACTTACATTATGAGGCCTCCGGAATACTTAACGCTAAATGTGAAGTACTCAGTCAATTTGGTGGTGAAATAGTGAATAACTTAACCACCGACCTACCTAACACTTCTCATATGCAGCAACAACAGTTGCACTTTGTATCAGGTAATGGTTTAGGTACTTTGGTGATGAAGACTATCAATGGCACGGCAATTATAAATCGAGCACTGTAACTTAAGGGATTAGATTGAGCAGACAAACTTCCTTCTGTGCACTTTGGAGAGATTATTTGGAAAATATCTTATATCAGCTTAGGCAGCGACAGATTTTTAAAGTCGCAACGATTTATGCTGTTTCAGCTTGGCCATTAATACAAATTGCTGATTTGTCGGTTCCTGCCTTAGGGTTACCAGATTCAGTGATGACAATGTTGTTACAGGTTTTTGTAGCAGGTTTCCCAATTACATTAATATTTGCTTGGTTGTTTAATTTTACGCCCAATGGCATTGTCAGAGTTTCATCAGATAATCATTCACAAGGTGATCAGCCAATTAATTTAAAAGCCACTCTAGCCGTGGTGGGATCATTGCTGGTTATGACAACAATTTTATTCGCTTCACAATATTTATTCGATGACAAAAATTCATATGTTGCAGATAAACTAAACAATAATAACAGTAAGCTATTACCTCCCGTTCCTCCTGCCATCGGATCTAAAATTAATACCCAAGATGAACAGTTGAACAGTAAAAAAGAGTCCATTGCCATTTTACCTTTTGTGGCATTTAGCAGTGATCCCGAAGACGAATACTTTGCAGATGGAATGGTTGAGGAGCTGTTGAATTTACTCTCTAAAATTCCAGATTTACAGGTTGCTGCCAGAACATCTTCATTTGCATTTAAAGGGGTGACCAATAAAACCATCACCGCAATAGGCAAAGAGCTTGGTGTGGATATTATTCTTGAAGGCAGCATTCGCAAAAATGATACCACCAATAAAATAAGGGTGACCGCACAACTTATTAAAGTCAGTACTGGCGAGCACCTTTGGTCAGAAACCTACGATCGAGTCTATCAGGATATATTTAAAATTCAGGATGATATAGCCAATGCTGTGGTCAACAAAATGAAAGTCACGTTGCTGGGTGCTCAAAGAATTTATATTAGTGCAGAAACATTGAATGTAGATGCCATGATTGAACACGGCAAGGGTCAAAAAGAGCTGACTCATAGAAGTGTTGCCTCTATCAATAAGGCAATGACCCATTTTAAACGTGCTGTGTTACTCGACCCAAATTATGCCAGAGCCCACGTGGGTGTTGCCGACTCTACTATATTGTCAGCGCTTTACGGTAATACATCCAAGAAACTGGCGAGTGAAAATGCTCAAAGAGCGATAAATAAGGCGCTAGCAATAGATAAAGAGTTCGCTGCAGCCTTCGCATCTCAGGGGTTATTACTGAGTTGGGAAGATGTAGTTAAAGCGGAACAATCTTTCAAGAGGGCGATTGAGCTGAACCCAAATTATGCCATGACATATATGTGGTACGGCTCGTTACTAAAACAAAGTGGCAAGCTAAAAGGATCTCAAACGCTCTTTTTAAAAGCACTAAAACTGGATCCCAAATCACCGATTGCTGCGAATAATGTTGCCTGGGGTTATTACCTGATGGGCGATGAAACAAAAGCCATGGAGATCTTTTCCCAAATTATTTCCAATGATCCTTATTATCCTGGGGCCTACACCTTGGCGGGTGAAATTTTGACAACTCA
The DNA here is from genome assembly GCA_905479025.1 of uncultured Paraglaciecola sp. The sequence continues at coordinate 15,157 of CAJQKX010000031.1, read as the reverse complement.
TGGCCGGCTGGACGAAGCAACTAATATGTATAACAGAGCATTAGAAGTCGATCCGGTCAACAGTCATGCAATTCAAGGATTACTGACAGCAAGCATGGATATGGGAGATTTTGATGCAACTGAACAATGGTTTGAGTATGTTGAAAAACGCATAGCACTGTTTTCAGAGCCATATGTTAACCTTTTAAAAGCCAGATTTAATTGGGTTCAGGGCAACCGTGAAGAGGCTCTGCGCTATCTGGACATGGCAGATTTTGATAAAGAAAATTTTGATAAGATGAGTTTTATAAATGGAGACAAAGCATTTTATAAAGAGAATTATGCTGAGGCGACTGCTTTTTATCAAAAGTTACGGGAAGAAAATCGTGATTCAGAAGTGTCGTTCTATTCGATACAAGATGGACGAATAGCCGCGTATTTGGCGTATGCTTTTCAACAACTAGGAGAAATAGAAAAAGCCAAAGTGATTATTGATGAATTTGAACAATATATAATAAAAAGCAAAATCACCCGCTCCAGTAGTCCTTCTTATTATATGAATATGGCACAAATAAACGCGTTACAACAAAATAAAGAAGAAGCCTTTTATTATATTCAAGGAGCGATAGATGTAGGTTGGGTGAGGGTGTGGGAAGTTGAACATGCACCTATTTTTGATTGGATAAGCCAAGACATGCAATTTACCCAAATGATGGGTGGTATTAAAGCCCGTCTAGCGACGATGCGCAATAGGATGCATAATGAAGATGCGTTTTTACTGGCAGAAGCTGAATACTTGTGAACAAACATTTCTAATAGCTGCACTTTTGCAGCCTATTAATTTTATGAACAAAGGCCTCGCCTTGTGTAATGCTTAAAGCTGGTTTACTTTTGCCTTAGGGGGTATTTTTAGTCACTTGTAATGAACATGCTGAACAGCCAATATTTAGAAAATAACAATTCACCGACAACTTAGTGTTACTTGAATAAACCTTAACTAATTGGTTCATATCCAGCATTGCAAAAAACTAACACCAGAGACAAGGCAGTAATCGAGAAGTCAATTGTCTCAACCTTCAAGTAGATTGCACTGTTCACATATTCTGACACTGACTTTACCCTTTAATATGAGCACTATTTAAGTGAAAATGAATTATTTTATTCAAAAATAACAATTTGTTATATATGACAATATAATGGCGAATTATTAGCTAACACCGATATCGAAGTTAACTTTTCCGGCTCGGATACCGCCAATAAACATGAAATAGTGATCTTTATTTCTCATTCTCAATAATTACCTTAATAGCAGATCTGTTAAACTCCAACAGACACCTCACATTCATCACAAAGAGGAAATAATGAACACATATCAAAAATCACAAGACGCAATTTCTGCCCTGACACCAGAGCAGTTCAAAGTGACGCAAGAAAATGCTACTGAGCGTCCTGGCACCGGTGAATTATTAGATAACATTTTGCCTGGTATCTATGTAGATATCGTTTCTTCAGAGCCTTTGTTTGCCTCTTCTGCCAAGTATGAATCAGGATGTGGCTGGCCAAGTTTTACTAAAGCAATAGACCCAGTCAATGTAAATGAAATCACTGATAATACCCTCGGTATGACGCGCATTGAAGTACGCTCAGCTCATGGTGATAGTCACCTAGGACATGTTTTTCCAGATGGGCCTAAAGACCAAGGCGGTTTGCGTTATTGTATTAATTCCGCTTCATTACGTTTTGTCCATCGGGATGAGATGGCAAACGAAGGGTATGAAGCTTATTTAGATCAAGTTGAGGATATTTAATCATGGCAAATGAACGTGCAGTATTAGCCGGTGGGTGTTTTTGGGGGATGCAGGATCTTATTCGTAAACGTCCTGGTGTCACTTCCACTCGTGTGGGTTATACAGGCGGTGAAGTAGCGAACGCCACTTACCGCAATCATGGTAACCACGCCGAAGGTATTGAAATATTATTCAATAATGAGATCGTCAGTTATCGACAAATTCTAGAATTTTTCTTTCAAATTCATGATCCGAGTACTGAAAATAGACAAGGTAACGATACCGGTGCATCCTATCGTTCGGCTATTTATTATGTGTCTGATGAGCAACGAGCAGAAGCCGTAAGAACCATTGCGGACGTAGATGCTTGTGGATTATGGCCAGGCAAAGTAGTGACCGAAGTTGAGCCTGTTAGCGATTTTTGGGAAGCGGAAGTTGAACATCAAGACTACTTAGAAACCCGCCCCAACGGCTACACCTGTCATTTTGCTAGACCTGACTGGAAACTACCTGCTGTTTCGTGAGATTTCGTTAACCATTCAAACCTTCCTAATATGACAACTGCCCCAACTAAGATGGTTTAAGGGGTGGGTGTCACTGATGTACTCTGTGTGTTGACATCACTTATTGGCATAACTAAGTGGATCCCCGTAAAGAAAGCTTAGGAATGAGCTCCACTTTACACCCCAAATCACTATACATTTCTAACAACAATTCACTCTGCATTTCTACAAACAATTCAGACTAATTATCGATGATCAGGCTACACAATATGCGTTAACAAAAAAGGTTTGGGGAATTGACAGCGCTTATGGATGAGTAAAAAGTGAGTGAGTAAATAATGCATATCTAATTTTTCATTTTTACCCTTTTGTCATGATTTTAATCAAACCTAACCGCTCTCTTTCCTCATTCTAGTATTTAAGTATTGTTAATATTAATCCAGTTATCCTGTCCTCAATAATCCTAAACTAACCACTTGTATGATGTTACAGTTATGCTAAATTTTTATCAAAAATCGGATCCCTTCAATGATGCGCTTCCTGAAAATCTTCATCATGATACTTGTTATGGTCACGGTCGCCGCTGTCTGGTATATGCATAGCAAACAACCTCTGCGCAATGGTGAGGTAAGCCTTGCCAATCTGCAAGCACCGGTTAATGTCCGTTATGACGAACGAGGCGTACCCCATATTCAAGCGAAAAACGAAGCAGATATGTATCGCACTCTTGGCTATGTTCATGCCCAAGACCGTTTGTTTCAGATGGAAATGGTGCGCCGTTTGGCGCGAGGTGAATTAGCCGCTATATTGGGTCCAAAACTACTCAACAGTGACCGTTTATTTCGTACGCTAGGCATTCGCGCACATGCCGATGCTTATGTAGCAAAGATGGACCCTAATACCCCTGCAAATAAAGCCTTGATGGCTTATTTAGATGGTATCAACCAATACCAAAATTCTCACCCCGCCCCGTTGGAATTTGATATTCTGGGCATTACAAAACGCCCATTCACGGCTGAGGACACCCTCAGTGTTGGCGGTTATATGGCTTACAGTTTTGCCGCCGCTTTTCGCACCGAGCCGGTGCTGACTTATGTACGCGATCAGCTTGGAGTTGAATACCTTGATGTGTTTGATTTAGCATGGCACACCGAGGGTGTTGTACCTGAGGCCATGACAGCTGAAGATTGGCGTGATCTTCAACGCATTGCCAATATCAGCCAACAAGCACTCACAGACAGCGGTTTAGCGTTATTTGAAGGTAGCAACGCCTGGGCAGTATCTGGTAGTCGCACCGCAAGTGGTAAGCCGCTGTTGGCAGGTGACCCTCACATTGGTTTTGCCGTTCCCTCAGTCTGGTACGAAGCACATTTGTCTTACCCTGGATTTGAGCTTTATGGCCACCATCAAGCACTTAATCCAGTCGCAAGCCTTGGGCACAACTTAGACTTTGGCTGGAGCATTACGATGTTTCAAAACGATGACATAGATCTCATTGCCGAGACAGTCAATCCAGATAACGCAGATCAAGTTTGGTATCAGGGTCAATGGGTAGAGCTACAAAGTCGCACTGAAAAAATTGAGATCAAAGGCGAGGATCCGATCACATTAACCCTGCGCCGTTCGCCTCACGGCCCTATCATCAACGATGCCCTTGGTGAGCATTCAGGTACAACACCTATCGCTATGTGGTGGGCTTTTCTTGAAACAAAGAACCCCATTCTTGATGCATTTTATCAACTCAACCGTGCTGATACCTTGGCAAAAGCCCGTGCAGCCAGTGAAAAAATTCATGCGCCAGGACTCAACATAGTCTGGGCCAATGCCAGTGGAGATATTGGTTGGTGGGCGGCAGCTAAACTGCCTTTACGTCCTAGCGGAGTCGAGCCTACGTTTATCCTCGACGGAAGCAGTTCTGAGGCAGATAAACTGGGGTTTGTGCCTTTTACTGATAACCCCCAAGAAGAAAACCCAGCTCGCGGCTCCATCGTTTCGGCTAATTACCAGCCCCTGCCTGACAGCGGTATCAAGGTACCGGGTTATTACAATTTGCCCGCTCGCGGTATTCGACTTGATCAGCGTTTAGCCATCAATACTGTGAAGTGGAACTTGCAAAATAGTCAGGCACTGCAACTGGATACAGGCAGCGGCTATGCAAAGCGCTTACTTAAGCCACTATTACCTATCATACAGGCAACCGCTAGCGACGATGAACAAGAGCTAGTGAACTTACTCAGTAAGTGGAATGGGGAACATAATCTTGATGACATCGCTCCCACGATTTTTAACCAGTTAGTTTACCAACTTTCCTATGAGGCTATGCGTGACGAGATGGGTGACGATTTCTTTGGCACGTTAATTCGTACTCGAGTAATCGACTTTGCTTTACCTCGCTTGGCAAATAAACCCGATTCGCCATGGTGGGATAATCGAGAGACGGCCGTCACCGAAGATCGCACCACAATAGTCACAGTTGCATGGCAGGAAAGCCTAAAACACCTACGTAACACTCTGGGTGCTAATACAGCCGACTGGCAATGGGGTAGTGCCCATACGCTGACACATAAACACCCATTGGGCCAACTAAAAATCCTGGATAAATTGTTTAACGTCGGTCAGTTTGCCGCTCCTGGTGGTCACGAAACCCCTAACAACCTGTCACATAAAATGGGTCCTGCACCTTGGCCAGTGGCATACGGCCCTTCTACCCGTAGACTCATCGATTTTGCCGACCCTAGCCACTCACTGGGTATCAATCCTGTTGGGCAAAGTGGGGTATTGTTTGATCAGCATTATCAAGACCAAGCCCAGTTGTATATTAATGGCCAGTACATAATGCAGCACTTTAGCGAAGCCGATGTCACAGCCAACACCAAAAGTACTCTGCGACTGGTGCCGGTCAAGTAAAAATAAAGGCGTTATACATAATTTGAGAATAGTGAAAACGTAAAACCCGGTTCCATCAAGGCTGTGAATGATCTTCACAATGGTTTTGCACATTAATTTGTGCATTGGGTGTATCGTTTCCAGGATACACCCAGCTTATTTTTAGCTTAAGGGTAACGCTAAGCTAAAAGCATCAATATGAGCACAATAATTTAAAACCTGATAAAAACTCACTTTACAGACACGATGGATAACATTGAAAATCGATACCTGTGGCCATAAATACTTCCGTATATTTCATCGGTCAATTGGCGACTACGCTATTTATACTGGTTCTAGTTATACTGGTTCTAGTTATACTGGTTCTGGTTCTGCTGGTTCTGGGCCTTCATCTTCGCTTTCATGTTCTTCTTCATCATCTTCACCTAACAAGCTTTCGCTGGAGGCATCATAATTAAAAGCTCCCAAAAAGGTGGTGAATTCATCTTCAGTAACACCACTTTGTTTGACACTGTATTCCTGTTCAAAAAGTAAAATTATCCAGGTTACTTGCTCCATCTTATTTTTTTTCGCTTTACTCATCAAATTAACGATAAAAGAACTAGAGCAAGAACACCCACCCGCTGCTTCATGAATATCGATAGTACCCGTATGGGCACCATTAGTTTCCATCTGCTGTGGTGAAAAATAGCGAATTTTGTAGTTGTCTGACCAACAGTTTCTTGCCCGCGTACCTTTTTTGAAAAAGGTTTCCTCAAAATAATCATCAGGTATATCAGCGTAAGGATGTTGTGACGCCCAAACGGACACTTTGCCCTTTGTAGTAAAAAGTAACCCTTTTTCAGGAATGGATTTATTGTCTTCGTTCATGGGGAAAATGACTGCCAGTGACTAGGTATTAGCATATTCTATTATAGTGGTAAGGGAATAGCGAAAAAGAGGTCGCTTTGATAAAACTAGAAATGCATTATGGAGCTTATCTTTTTGGGATATGAGGGTAACCAATTAACACTTTGGCCAGGACATGAGGCATTCATTATTATAATTTTAGAGAGGTATATAAGCATCAGAGCTGAGTCTATGTCATTTAAGAGGTAGTTATCTCAGTATTGTGTTTATCTAAAATGGCTTGTAGCTCGCCTGAAGCTTTTATTTGTTTGATTTCCTTATTTATCAAAGTTAAGAAGCCTTAATTCGTCGTTAAACCGCTATTATGAATGCTACCAGAATTTATAAGTAAGCTGGAAGAAATTCAGTTGTTCACAATATGCATTTCATGGGCAATGATTGGTTAGAAAGCTTCGCGACTTATTTAGAAACGCAACAAAGCTTGCACTAAAACATAAAAGGGAAAAACATGTGGGGGTGAATTTTCGGTTAGCTAACGGTAAAAAATATGGCAAAGCCTCTCACTTTTATAAAGATTTAGGCTTTTTCATATAGCCAGCGTGAAGGGTATACAAGGTAAGGTGCTTATGTAAAATTCACTATACATTAAAATAATTCACTGCAAAAAAAAGGCAAACACAGCACATAAAAGCACACTAGCTGCTAAACAGTTAGACTGATATCTAAATGCTCCATAAATATTGCAAGCCGACGTAAGCCCTCTTCGAGTTCAGATTCTGCAGAGGCAAATGACAAACGCACATACTGGTCGCCTTGGTATTCACCAAAATCATTGCCTGGTGTAAGCGCAACATGAGCTTCTTGCAATACTCGTTCACAAAAGGTCATAGCCGAGAGTCCAGTGGGACTCACATCGATGTAAACATAAAAAGCACCGTCAGGGGAAACCGGCACATGCAAACCACATTTTTGTAATCCAGTCAGCACCAGGGTTTTTCGTGTAATTAGCGTTGCCCGTCGTAACTCGCACACAGCAATAGAGCTTGGGGTAAAACATTGTAAAGCGGCTTTTTGCGCTAAAGTCGACGGACAAATATAATAATTCTGCGCCAATCTTTCCATGACTTCGACTGCACGCTCAGGCACCACACACCAACCTAATCGCCAACCTGTCATACCAAAATATTTAGAAAAACTATTAATCACTAAGGCCTCATCATCGAATGACAATACACTCATTGGCTGTGAATCGGCAGAGCCATGGTGCAAGTTAAGATAAATCTCATCAACAATGCGCCATGCCCCTTTGCTACGAGCAAATTGGCACATTGCGGCTAGTTCATCTGCCGCTATGGCGGTTCCTGTGGGATTAGAGGGAGTGGCTAACATTAAGCCGCGCGTGCCTGCCTGCCAGTGTTGTTCAAGCAACGCCATATTCAATTGAAAGTGCGAATCTGCTTGGGTCGGCACCAATTGCACCTTGCCACCAAAACTTTTTATAAATTGTTTATTACAGGGGTAAGACGGATCAGCCATGATCACCTTGTCACCTTCATCCACAAAGGCGGCCGACAGTAGCAATAAGGCTGCAGATGCCCCTGCTGTGACAACAATACGCTGTGGATCGATTTCAATTTGGTGGCTTGTTTGATAAAAGCCAGCAATAGCAGCACGTAATTCGGGTAATCCTAATGCCGAGGTGTATGGCAGAGGCGCATTGATCGCAAGGTCTTGCATGGCAAGTAACACGTCAGGCGGCGCACCAAAATCAGGCTCACCTATATTCAATTTAACAACGTGCTTGCCTTGGGCTTCCAAACGGGCTGCTTTTTCACCAAAGGCCATAGCAAAAAAGGGGGAAATGGCTTGCGCACGTTGTGAATATTTCAAATGATACTACTCAACTTTCTGGAAAATAGTGAAAACGAATACTTACTATTTTGCCATCTGTAGAGGTGTAAAACACCTTTTAAATACTTTGGAGATTTACATCAAATTAACGAAGGCATGCATTACCTAAAATACAAATAACCCAAATGAATTGAGCTGGCTTTGTCATTATCAAGATGCCAATAACCTCAGCGTAGTGTGTTAAATAACAAAACCATGACCTAGGGTAATTTATACTTTCCAATCCGATCATTATGCAAACTGCCCAAATACAGATAACCATCATGTTCACGAGCAGAAGTTATTTCCTTTAAATGCTGACCCGTGGGCTCATGTAAACTTTGGGTGATTTGGCCTTGTTCATTCAAAGCCAAAACTAAACCGTAAGGCTGGGGTTTAGGCCATAAAGCCTTGGGCAATTTGGACATTTGAGTTTTTAGAAAAGGAAAAGCATGGAGTGTATCCAACACGTTATTTCGAACCGTAAACAGAGCTAACCAAAATGTGCCTTGACCATTACTGGAAATGTTATCGGGAAATCCTGGTAAATTATCAATGAAGATATCTTGCGTGCCTGCTTGGGGTCCACTGAGCCAATATCTGACAATCCTGTAGCGATAAGTCTCATTCACTAAGAGAAAGTCTTCTTCTTGAGATAGAGCGACCCCATTTGCAAAATAAAGCTCGCTCAATAACACCTTAATCTGACCATTATCCGGATGATAACTAAGAAGTCTGCCATAAGGTTTTGATTCTAAAAGATCATAAAGATGTTCGCTATGACCGTATTTGGAGCTCGCATCTGTAAAATAAATAGTTCCATCACTGGCAATATCTAACGCATCGGTTAACTTAAAGGGGAGGTTATCTGCTGACGCAGCCAGCACAGTTATTTTTCCTTGAGGATTAATCGACAGTAGCCCTTTATCCGCATCGCAGACAATCAAATTCTCATTTTTATCAAATTGCATACCCAAAGGACGACCATAGGTTTCAGCAAAAACATCCAGCTTGCCATCTGACGTTAGCACCATAATCTTGCCGTCTTGTGTGCCCCCATAGATTCGGCCTTGGCTGTCCACCGCCACCTCTTCTGGTCCATCGATTTCACCTAGGGCTAAAAGTTCTGCTTTCTGTAACAGCTTATTTGCTGTCAATACGCCGGAAAGTTCAAGAGGCGGAGAAGGTGCATAAGCTACTGGCGAAATAGGCGCGGAGATGAAAACAACCATGAGAATTAAAATGCCTAGTGTTCCGATTAGGCCAAGAATCAATTTATTCATACCTTCTCCATTCTTTTTACAATTAGGTGTACACAATTTTAAGAATACTGTTGATAAAATAATTTTATTGATCAAATCGCCGTGACGACGAAGTTGTTAGTAGGGCTTTCGCTTCATTAATATAATCTTCATAGTGAGACAACTAAATGGCTGATACTAAAAGTAATAGCATAACCCAATTCTTGAAAAAACCTGAGCGTATAAAAAAAGTAGTGAGAGGTGTTTTTATACTGATATATATACGGATAGATATACGGGTAATGTCTTGTTTGCATGACAGCCTCGTCGTTTCAACGAGCTGCGTGGCCTATTTTGCTCTGTACCAAAGTAAAAAGTCCGCAACATACTGTCATGTTGGGAAACACTTGACCGCTCTAGATTCACTCTTGAACCTCTGTTTTCAAGCTCCTTCTAGCGTAATAGACGGTGCAAATTGTTCCAGACAATTTGTGTGAAATACATCCCTGTATTTCATCGCTTCGCAACCATGCTATAAGACGCATGTTCCTCCTAAGTGGCAATAGCAACATAGGGCAGCTTTAGCTAGCCTTCAAATAATGTGAACAACATAAATACTATGAATAAATTTGTTCTAAAAATTTGTCTAACCACCAAATACAAAAAAGCCCCGCTAAATTTATCAGCGGGGCTTTTTTGTATTTGGCGGAGAGCGAGAGATTCGAACTCTCGTTAGGTTTAACCCTAAACACACTTTCCAGGCGTGCGCCTTAAGCCACTCAGCCAGCTCTCCAAAACTTTTAAAATCTTAGCCTATTTACTTCAGTTAATTTTATTTAACTTGGTGCTTGGCCTGCACCTTGGTTTTTCTCCTTTGCAGCCTGTTAGCGCTTGGCGATTTAAATCGCTCCCACAAAAGAGGCGCGTATGTTAGGTAAATCCGCTTGGCTGCGCAAGTAATAACTGCACCCAAACAGTTGATGTGGTGATTTATTGGTCATATACCCGCGAATGCCACAAAAAATGCAGCTAACTGAAAATAATTAGCTTATTTATTATGGCAAGACTATCTTGCCGTTGATCACCATGATGCAGTCCATACCGGCATTTTGGGCGGCTTGACGGCCTACTTCAGTGTCTTCAAACACCACGCACTCATGTGGCTGTAAGCCCATATTTGTGGCTACGGTAACAAAAGTTTCACCGTGGGGTTTGCCGTGAGTGACATCAGAAGCAGTAACAACGGTGTCAAGACGTGCTAACAAGCCGGTATCGCTTAGCATTTGAATTGCGTTATTTCGCTCCGCGCCAGTACCGACTCCCATTTTAAGTTTACCTTGGTAAGTAAGCATTACTTGGTATGTATCGTCGACAATGCTTGGCTTATCTTTAAGATCGAGAAACGCTAAGCGTTTTGTTTCGCTGACTTCGTCTAAGTCATGGCTCAAACTATGTTTTTCATTGAGGTGTTTAACAATGTCTCTGGTGGGCACGCCGCCAAGGTTATGTATGTATTGTGAATCAAAAGGATAAGCATATTTTTCGCAGGTTTTTCGCCAAGCTATGCCGTGTGCACTCATTGAGTCTATTAAGGTTCCGTCCATATCAAACACTATCCCTTTGTAGTGACTTAAATCTGGCATTACACACGCTCCTAATTATTAAAATACTACAAATATATGTGGGATATAAAGATAAAACCCAGCTATAGCTGGCTTTTATCTGACTAATTGATGTACATCACAAGCCAAAACAATGGCACTAGGCATTACCCGTCACTTTCATTTTTAATTCAGCTGAAAAATCAAGCATACGGTTTAAAGGCACTAAGGCACGTTGACGCATGGCGTCATCAACAAAAATTTCATGACCTTTGCTATCTGTTAATGATTGGTGGATAGCGTGTAGGCCGTTCATGGCCATCCATGGGCAGTGGGCGCAGCTTTTGCAAGTGGCACCGTTGCCGCCTGTTGGGGCTTCTAACAATATTTTACCTGGTGCGGCTTGTTGCATTTTGTAAAAAATACCACGATCGGTGGCCACAATAAAATGGCTATTGGGCAAGGTTTTTGCTGCATTGATCAACTGAGTGGTTGAACCAACAGCATCAGCCAAAGCGACCACACTGGCAGGTGATTCTGGATGCACTAAAACTGCAGCATCAGGATAAAGGTGCTTCATGTCTAACAGCGCATGAGCTGAAAACTCGTCGTGAACGATACATTCACCTTGCCACATCAACATATCTGCGCCGGTCTGCTTAGCAATATATGCACCTAAATGGCGATCCGGAGCCCAAATGATTTTCTCACCTAATGCGTCTAGATGCTCAACGATTTCTAAGGCAATACTTGAAGTGACTACCCAATCAGCACGGGCTTTTACCGCAGCTGAAGTATTGGCATACACCACGACTTTGTGATCGGGATGGGCATCACAAAAACTTGAAAATTGATCCTCAGGACAGCCAATATCAAGTGAGCACGTCGCTTCTAAGGTAGGCATTAATACTGTTTTTTCAGGACTGAGAATTTTAGCTGTTTCGCCCATAAATTTTACGCCAGCCACAATCAAAGTGTCGGCTTCGCAGTCACGTCCAAACCTTGCCATCTCTAATGAATCAGAAATACACCCACCGGTTTCTTCGGCTAAGGCTTGGATTTCAGGATCAGTGTAATAATGCGCCACTAATACGGCATTATTTTTTTTAAGCAGTATTTTGATTTCCTGAACGTATTGTTGCTGTTGCAGTTGATTCAATGCAACGGGCTTGGCCGGAAAAGGGTACGCAATGGTTTTTACAGAAAATAACTCAGACATATTTTTATGAGGACTAATGGTACTGATAAGACGTCTAAGTATTATACTCATAAGTCATGCAATTAACATATTAACGAGTTAAAGAATATTGACCTAATTTGTAGAAGAAGATAAATACTGCTGGTATCTGGCTCGCCAAAATTGGCTTTCTGATAGGTTATCAGACTGCTCATACAACTGAGCAAAATTAATATGAGCCGAGGGTTGATTAGGTGTAATTTGAAGTTGCCTTTGCCATGCCATTAAATAGCTATATGGAATAAAGCCGGTATCGTGATATTCCATAAACGTGAGCTGCTTAGACGCTTTAAACGCTTGGGTAGAATGATTATCGCAAGTCCTAGCGGTAAATATGCCAGTATTATTTTTCAGACCTATTGACTGCCAATATTGTCGGTCCGCTTTTAATTTTTTTGCCTGTTGAAACACTATGTTAGGTGCGTCGACTCCAGCACATACGCGCTTTGCAAGTGCTTGACTGAGTGGGTATTCATCTATAAAACCTGAGAAGTGGGCTAACTCGTGAATAAACACATCGTAGGTGTCTTGGCGATCAAGAAACATCACACCGTTGTGAACGTTGGCTTTGCCTTTATTGGCAAACATCACTAAATGCGTAAAAGGTAAGCGTTTTAACTTCTCAGCCAGTGACAATAATTGACAGCCTAATCGGCCACTTTGGTGCCAATTTTCTTCGCAGGCAATATCAATGGGATCAAACCAAGTCATGTCATAGATACAAATAGGCAATGACTTTAAGCGTGGGTCCTGGGCAAAACGTGACCTAAAACTTTCAGCTTGCACTAAGGATTCTAGATCTGCTGTCACAAACAATAGTTTTTGTTTACAGTCACTGGGCAAAGTGGATAGCTGCTGCATAAATTCAGAATTTTGATTTTTATTAAAAGCAGCGGTGTGATACTGATACAACTTAGTTAAAGATTGCAGATCCTCATTCATTTTTTTTGACCCAAGTAATGAAAATACCTGTGCCGACTGTTGGTACTTTTTATCCCGCCAAAGTGCTAGGCCTGCGGCAAGTTGTTGTTCAGCCAGTTGATTAGATAATGGTTTCGAAGAAAGATGATTTTGTTGTGAAGGGGAGATATCCACAGAATAGTGATTAACCAAAAGCCAAACAGGGACCAGCACACAAACTAAGGCTATTCCCCATTTGGTAAATACAGTCATTTTTATTGGGTTTGTATCTCTTTTGTGGCGCTTTTATTGGCTTCATCACGCAATAAATTAAGCTCTAGTCGAGCGTATCGGTGTTCAACGTACTCGAATACATTAGTGCTTAATGCGAGTTTAAAATAGTTTGACGCCACACCTGTGTTGCCTCTTGCAGAGTGGTATTTACCTAAATAAAAATAGGCTTCACATAATCTGTCAGTCAATTGTTGTTGGCTGGTTACACCACTAATCAATGAGTTTAAGAGTTCACTTTCGGTTGTTTTTTCGAGATACAAATCTACTAACTGTGTAGCCCAGTTGTTTTCATCTAAATTTTGACGTTGCTGAGTTAACTCAAGCATCGCTTTTGATTTATCTATTTCACTGGAAGCGAGATAGCTCCAAAGGGCGCGATAAGGATCTGCTGCATTTCTGTTATAAAACGTACCAAAATCACGCACCGCCAAATCGGGGCGCCCACCGTAATATAAGGCAATACCACGGTTTAAAAATGCAAACTCCATATCTGGGTTAATATCTAAGGTAGCATCAAAGGCTTCGTAAGCTTGGATGAAATTCATTTGCTGGGTGTAATGTACCCCCATAGAATTATAAGCTTCAGCCAAATCAGGTTTTAATCTAATGGCCTGATTAAAATCATATTGTGCCAACCCAGACAAACCGACACTGTCATATAAAGTACCACGCTGATGCAACAGTTGTGCTCTTTGCTCATCCTCTAAATCGGTATTCGCCAAAATATGGCTATAACGAGCAATGGCTAATTGTGAGCGCGGATTCATTGGTGCAGGTTCGGCTAATAACAAGTTGCCCATTTGCCTGTTGTCTTGCGTTGAGCCGCTGTTGTTTGCACAACCAAATAATAATGCACTGAATAAAATGATGATACTGTAATGTTTATGCATAATGAGTAGAGAATTTTTACCTGAAAATAGATTATTTGTATGACTCTCAATTTGAGTCTAGGTTTCACTACAACCCTTTAAAATCGTGAATAAACAATAAGAATTGATTTTCCTAGAATCGCTTATTTCCCTGTAAAAGTAAAGTTGCCCCAGTACCTGTTGTGTTAAAACATGAATTAGACTTGAATCTCACGCCTGAAATAAAGCAAACTATGGGTCGAGTTCAATTTAAAGTCTGATTTTTATGGCACTTGACCTAACCGCCGAACACAAAATACTTTTGGCGCTAGCCATTAACGCACAAAAAAATGCCTACGCGCCTTATTCAAATTTTCACGTGGGCGCCGCTATTCTTGATGAGAATGCACAACACCATGTCAGCTGCAATGTTGAAAATGCCGCTTACCCCCTAGGTCAGTGTGCTGAAGCAGGCGCTATTTCCGCCATGATTGCTTCGGGTAGTAAGCAGATTAAACACATTCTAATCGCCAGTCCAAATGATAACTTTTGCCCACCTTGCGGCGGTTGTCGACAAAAAATTGCTGAGTTTGCAAATGCCCAGACTGAGGTACATTTGGCTACCCAAAATGGTCAGCTTAAAACAGTGAAGTTCACAGACTTACTGCCTTTAGCATTTGGGTTTGATAAAAAATAGCAGGAGTTCACTTAGGGATTTCATTCCTCAATCCAGATTATTGGATGAACTAGTATATTTCACAAAAAAAGCCGCTATCTAAAGCGGCTTTTTAATCCGTTAAGACCCAATTTACAACGACATAGGTTTAAACGGTAAGTCTCTATAACGTTTTCCCGAGGCGGCAAATACTGCATTCGCTAATGCAGGAGCAAATGGCCCTAAACCTGGTTCACCTAAACCTGTGGGTTTAAAATCATTTTTGACGAAGTACACATCAACTCGGGGCATTTCGTTGAGCATCACTTTTTGCCAGCGAATGAGCATCCTCATATATCTCAATATCTGGGGCAATACTGATAATTCTACCAGACCATCCAAGGGATGAGCCCCACTTAACTTACTCACGTTTAATTGACAAAACCCAAGGAAAGTAATCACCAGAGACAGTGCTTTTACTGCCACA
>CAJQKX010000030.1 GCA_905479025.1 uncultured Paraglaciecola sp. | reverse complement strand
TGGAGCGCTTCTTTGGAAGTTTAAAGCATGATTGGTTGTTTAAAGTACCGCAGCCCACTCGAACACATATGCGAGAAGATGTTGCTAGGTACATGAAATATTATAATGTTGAGCGACTGCATTCAGCCAATTTGGATCAATCGCCAATTGAATTTGAAAACTCCTTTAGGAAAGTGTCCGGTTGGAGTTGACCAGAACATGCCCACTAAATTATTCACAGGTTTGCAGAAGGCTAAGAAACAAGGAAGTTCCTCATCTAAAGGCGTCATATTAACTCCAGGTTTTGACACCAGCGCGGCTACGTTGGCAATAAAATCCAACGGTTCAAAGAACACATAACTTCGCAAATCACCTTTGGTGCCGTCACGGTAGAGTGTATTCAGTGGATATAGAAACTTTTCATAAGTATTATTGACAACCTTTTTTGACCTCTAGAGCGGGTTATGTAACAGCACAGTCTTTCGAGTTTACGCCTGTCCCAAGAGTTGATCATGACACCTGCATGGAGCCTGAACCTTTCCACATGTGAAGCACATCCTGTCGCTAACTATTGCTCTGCCATAGTTGCATTGATTTGAAAATAAAGACGTTCGTCCTTACTGTTTGCCCGGCTTCATTTATAAACTATTTTCTCTGTACAATTTAATTTTTTCAAGATGCAATCCCACTTTTGATCTTTACGCAGCCAAACCTTGATTGTAATAGACTTTAATCGATAACTTTTCATAGAAAGCTAACTTTCATTTAAACCAAAGTCGTCAATAACCACTCTTGTTTTAGGAAAACCATTATTCACATCAATATTTTGTAATTCATTTTCACTGGTTTCTAATACATAACATATTGCAGGAAAGGGAATGAGCTTAGCGGATGTTCCCTTTTTAATTGATAATGCGAACTGCTTAGTGTGATTACCACAAATTTCATGCACGTATGATACGGAGGTTACTTCCATCAATATTTGCTGAGAACTTAAACTATCAACTGCTTGATTATAGTTGCCCAACGAAAGTAAAAAATCAGTTTGATAGATGAAACTACTGCCACAATGCCGCGATATACCACAGCGTGTCATAAAGGTTTTTTTGCTTAAAGTTTACAATATAGGCCTCATTTACATTCCAAATAGGGTAATCCGCTTGCTCTTCTAAATACTGCACAATATTGATGTTAATCCAGACATCAGCATCAACAATATACACATATTTTGGATTAAATTATTTGGCATATAAAAGAGCCGAAAACATTCCTGTATCTTGTCACTTCTATAGAAAAGTATTTCTTGGGGTAACAAGAAATATCTTGGTCAGAGTTAGAGAAGGCTTTTAAGTATTCATCAAGTATCGGGGGTACTGGAAAATCAATAATTTTATAATGAATATGTTCATTGAGAAATTCAATAACGGGTTTATCATTACAAACAACCACGAATATAAAAATTAGCATTACCTTGGGAGCATATTTAACGAGCCGTCATTTCAAATAAAGCCACGGCTTTTTTATAACTATTTGTGTTGTGAGGATGCCTAATCAAAGTAATAAATACTAGCAAGTTGGGCTCCCAAAATGTTTAAACTAGGAGACTTCAATGTGGTGAGTAAGACCACATCTCAGACATATAAATACTTTTCTTTCAGCAGGCAATCAAAATACTCGATGGTTTTTTTAACCCCGTCTTGTAATTGAACATTAGTTTGCCAATTCAATAATTCTTTGGCAAGGGTGTTATCAGGTCTCCTTTGTTTGGGGTCATCTTGTGGAAGAGGTTTAAAAACCAACTTGGATGAACTGCCAATTAAATCAATCACCATATTTGCTAATTGCAACATACTAAATTCATTAGAATTACCCAAATTGATAGGGCCGGACACGCCATCAGCACTATTCATTAGTTTAATAAAGCCTTCAATCAAATCATCCACATAACAAAACGAACGCGTTTGACTACCATCACCATATATTGTTATCGGCTCTCCTTTTAGAGCTTGGACAATAAAGTTAGACACCACCCTGCCATCATTAGGGTGCATATTAGGCCCATAGGTGTTGAATATCCTAGCGACTTTTATGTTTATATTATGTTGCTGGTGGTAACTAAAAAATAAGGTTTCTGCACATCTCTTTCCTTCGTCATAACACGCTCTTGGGCCTATAGGGTTAACATGACCCCAGTAGTCTTCAGTTTGAGGATGTATAAGTGGGTCACCATACACTTCACTCGTAGAGGCTTGGAATATCTTTGAATTACCGCGGTTAGCTAAATCGAGCATATTAATTGCACCTAACACGCTAGTTTTAATAGTTTGCGTAGGGTCGTGCTGGTAATGTATAGGGGACGCTGGACAGGCTAGATTATAAATTTCATCCACGTCTACATGTAAGGGTAAAGTTATATCGTGTCGCATTAACTCAAAATGCCGAGAAGACAATAAATCAAGTATATTATCTTTAGTTCCAGTAAAAAAGTTATCTACACAAAGTACATCATTTCCATCTTTTAATAACCGTTTACATAAATGAGAACCCAAAAAGCCAGCACCGCCTGTTACTAATACTCGTTTTCTTAAATGCATAATCGAGACTATTCCTCTTTATTGTGACTTCTAATAGGTTAACAATAATTATTTATGCATGCACCGATGCTTTAGCTAAATAACTTAAAAGTAATTACCCAAACACTCGCTTTAAATAATCAAACATTTACTATTATTTGAAAATATTTGCTATGGATAGCTTTGTAAATGTGTCCTATGCAAACTTAGGCAGCCATCAGGCAAACCAAAACCAGATTATATAACTGCTGTCAGACTCAGCAAAAACTGCCTGTTTTTCGAAGGGGTGTTTGACATGTTTAAGTTGCCTCAGTAAAGGGTAAAGGTATTAAAATTTTGATCATTACATAGACCATCCAGTTAAAACAACTCTGTAATTAGACAGTATCTTTCATATTCCCAACTATTTCTTAAAAAATAGTGATGTTTAACTTTATTTATATGTATATCAAAATAACATCTTATAGTTTATATAACATAAACCTTTACAGGGAATCAGCGGTGTCAAACAATAATGTATCCACTTCAAAAGTTATAATTGATGTAGAAATATATGATGGAAAAGATTCCATTTATTAGGCAAGGCGCGGGTATAAGGTTTTTCTATTGAAGCTAACCCAGCCCTTTGTGATGCCGTAAAAGAAAAAATAAGTTCTGACCCCGATATTTCTATCGAAAATTTTGCTGTAACGAATAGAAAAGAGATCGTGGACTTTTATATTAATAATTTTAATACAGCTTGGAGTTCTGTTTTCAACGATATCGGAAGCAGAAGATAATGGTTCAAAAATTCAAGTTCAGAGAAAGAAGCTTGATGAAATTATTCGCTCATTTGGTGATATTCAACCTGAATATATTAAGATTGATATTGAGGGTATGGGCACTGTTACGCTGAACCACTTGGCTGAAGCTGAAATTTACCCAGCATATATCTCAATCGAAAACGGTATGCCTAAAGATTTATCTACGCTGCATAATATGGGATATAAGCATTTCAAATTTTCAAATCAAAGATATAACCATCTCTAGACAATCTCACAGAATTCGGCACATGGAGAAATCATCAACCACAAATTTTTATCTGGTAGTTCCGGGTTGTTCGGCGAAGATATCAGAGGCGGATGGTTTGACTTCGAAAAGGCCTCAAAGATACCCACTGTTTTGCGTGAGGGCAGAAAAACGGCTCCCAATAACTTGTTCGCTGATGCAATTGGATGGTTGGATTTACATGCAAAACATAAATAGAAAGAACTATTTTAAGGTTAAAATTTAATCAACATATCACATGGATTTTCTGATTATTTTAATGTGCTAGCTCTTCGAATAATTTACCTAGTCATATATGTTTCTGCGAGATAAAAAACTGAGTAATCGTCTCGTAATCAAAATTTAAAGCTAGTATTAAAACAGTTTTTACAGCCGTATATTCTCAATACTAAGTAAATCGTAAGCTAACTTTTAAGCAAGGAACTTCATGCATAATATTAAGCACATTGTTATTATACGGTTAAGCAAGTAATTTGTGATTGCATAAGCTGTGTAATGTTCATATACGTAGGGAGTTAAATTGTGGGATGTATTATTTTTTGCCCGTTCTTTTAGTCAAAAGAAGCTTGTAATGGAACCACTAGAAATTTAATTTTTAGAAAATATTTTTTACACTTACAAAACTCACTTTAGAACCAAGCGGGCGTGGTTTTCATGTTTGCAAGTAAAAGTGAGACTCGCCCTCAATCTCAGCTTTAATTAAAATAACAAATGCAGGGCGAATATAAATAAATATTAACCGTTTATCATTTCTTTTAAATATTTAAAAAGTTCACGAGAAGCTTTGGGTGGTTTATTATCCACTAGCTCTTTATTAGCCTGTCGCACGTATTGTCGCAATTTTTGCCGATCGAGCAGGGGATAATCAACAATAGTCGATTCAATTTTGCTATCACCTTGCAGTAAAATGTCATCTCTGAGCATTTCAGTTCCATGAAAAGCATCATTTAATTTTTTATGCGCAGATTTAATATTATTCAAGGCATGTTCAATAGCGGCGATGTCTGTATTACGCATGATTTTGCCAATCAACTGCAATTGACGACGATAACCTTCTTTTTTGCGTAAAATTTTACGGGCAAGCATCACTGCATCGAGCAACTCTTCCTGCATAGGAATCTTAGCCAAAGAAGATTGACCAAGATGAACCAAAGACTCGCCTAACTTTTGCATTGCAACCATTTGGGCTTTAATTTGAGTTTTACTGAGTGGTTCGTCTTCTGCACTTACGTCGAATTCAACTTCAACATCTTTGTTTTTTTTCGGGGCAACCATGACTTTATCTTTAGTGATACACTAGTGAAGATTGTAACCCCCATCGCGATAATAAACTACAGTGTAGCCAAATAATGAAGGCCTTATGCAACAACAATTAGCTGAAATACAAAGCATAGTAGAAGACGTTTTAAAATTAGCCAAGGAAAAAGGCGCAACTCAGGCCGAAGCAAGCATGTCTAAAGTAGAAGGCATTGCAGTGTCTTCTCGACTCAAAGATGTGGAAACCGTTGAATTTACGAATGATGGTGGCTTGGGTATCACTGTATACCATGGTAAGAAAAAAGGTAGCGCCTCAACAGCTGATCTATCCCCAAATGCGTTAAAACTTACAGTAGAAAAAGCCATAGAAATAGCTAAACATACCGGTGATGATGATTGCTCTGGTTTAGCTGAAAAAGAGCTAATGGCGTTTGAATTCCCTGATTTAGATTTATTCCACCCTATAGAACTAGACACTGAATATGCCATTCAACAGGTAATTGCTGCTGAAACTAGTGCATTAAACGTAGATCCCCGTATTACAAACTCGGATGGTGCCTCTTATAACGCTAACTTAGGCACCAAAGTATATGGTAACAGCCATGGTTTACTCGCAGGCTATAACAGCAGTCGTTACAGCATGAGTTGCGTGGTAATTGGTGAGCAAGACGGCGAAATGCAGCGAGATTATAGTTATTCAGTAGGCCGTGAAGCAGACATGCTGACTAGCCCAGAACAATTAGGTCTTGAGGCGGCACAATTTACCTTGGGCAGACTAGGTGCTAGAAAAGTCAAGACCTGTAAGGTACCAGTGTTGTTCGATCGCGAAATTGCGGCAGGTCTATTTGGTCATTTTATCAGTGCCATTAGTGGCGGTAGTTTGTATCGAAAATCATCATTCTTATTAGATAAGTTAGGCCAGCAAGTACTACCAAATTGGCTCAATATTACTGAACGCCCCCATATATTGCGGGGATTAGCCAGTTCCCCCTTTGACCATGAAGGTGTTAAAACTCAAGACATGGATGTTATTAGCAATGGGTTACTCAATCACTATCTATTAACCAGTTACTCAGCGCGAAAGCTCAACATGCAAACCACAGGTCATGCTGGTGGTATTCATAATTGGTTTATTCAACATAGCGGTGACTCAGATAAAGAAATGTTAGCAAAACTAGGCACAGGTTTGTTGGTCACTGAACTAATGGGTCAAGGTGTTAATATTGTTACCGGAGACTACTCTAGAGGCGCAGCAGGCTTTTGGGTGGAAAATGGCGTGATCCAATACCCTGTGCACGAAATTACCATCGCTGGTAATTTAGCCGATATGTTAATGAATATAGTGGCGATAGGCGCATTACAAGAAAACCGCGGCAGCATACAAACAGGTTCAGTATTAATTGAGAGTATGCAGATTGCCGGCGAATAATTGCCTCAATAATAGACGCAAGTTTAAGCTCAACCTGGTATCACCAAAAACGGCTCACTATATACCCAATAGTGTGCCGTTTTCTAGTCTTATAAAAAACAGATAAACATTTTTAAGCGCTTAAATCCCAGCATTATCAGCTTGTTTTACCGTGAAATATCTTCCGGTACTGAGATGTAACCTTGTTTATTTCAGTTATAGCGACTGACACCTTGTCATAGATATGATTAACAGCTCCTCCATCAGTTTCATTAGCACGACTAATAGCATACCAAGCGTGATCATAAATAGAATAATCACCTAATGGGGTATAATAACCCAATTCAATAATATTCACGGCCGTCTAGCTGAGAATTGCGAAGTAGTAAGACAAATACATCAGCAGCGCTCCAATAACCTTCACGTAAAATGACAATCCTATATTAATAGTAATGTCCTCCATTTTTTCTTATTCACATATATGGATTCAAAAGCGGCGCGTTTAACAACTATAAAAAACAGCTGTCAGACTAGCAAAATCAAACACCTCATCAGGTAAAATCACACCATATCTATCAATAAAAAACAGGGTGGGCTCTAATTCAACGCTCTTACCTGACACCAACACTTTGCATTCCTACTAATTATCACCTTTGTTACGGTTTTTAATCCCATAAGACAAGTTATATGGCCGGCACATACCTCAATCTTTATCTACTTTATGAAGAAAATCTTAGTGAGAACGTTTAATACAGAAAGCCTCCTGAACCTCATTTGTGGTAGTAAGGAGCGAAACCTAAAAGCACTATTATTAAGGCCATGTTCCTGTTAAATTTTTTGTAATACTCACAACGGTTATTAAGCCCGATACTTTGGGCATAAGCGTATCGTAATCTCGGGTATGTTTGAAAATAGAGTTGTGCTTAACCATAAACATTCTATTCGCCTTATTGAACATTATTGGCTGCTAATTTTTTATATTAGAATGCACAAAAAATCACAACGAATAGCTTTTTAGGAAATAAAAAAGGTCGGGGCCAACCCGACTTACACAATAGACACTAACGATGTAAAAGTTAGCTAGCTTTTATGTGGAAGACGCCAACATCAGCTTGTGTGACCTCTACTTGAGTGCCAGCTACCAAATGTTCGTTGGCCTTTAACTTCCAGTTAATCCCTGAATAATGATATTCAGGGGTTAACTCAGGCGCAACATCCTCCACTAATATAAAACTGTGACCGACTAAGTCACCTTTTACCTTTGTAGTTTCCACCTGAGTTTGCATATTTTTTAAAGACTTCCATAACAAAATAGCTAATATTCCAGTTAGTATGCCTGTGCTAAACATGGCCGACAACCAAGTATCTGGAATAATGCCTATATACAATAAACCTGCGGTGACCACCGCGGCGCAGCCTACAAAAAACAGTACAAAGGTTGAAAAGCCCAACACCGCCACTTCAATGACTAATAAAAGTATGCCAAGAATGAGCAAACTTTCAGCTAAGTTGTTGAATGCCCAATCCATACGTTACCCCTTATTCAACTGATTAATAATGGTCATCGCTTGGGCAACAACACTCGCGGCTTCAGTTGATCCATCGGGTAACAATACAACTGATGATTCTTTGGCAATAGCTTGTTTGGCTTCGATGGCTTTGGTGGCCAAATCCAATTGAATGGCTTTT
The DNA here is from genome assembly GCA_905479025.1 of uncultured Paraglaciecola sp. Next base: position 12,530 of record CAJQKX010000030.1, on the reverse strand, counting down.
TGCCCTTCGTCCGTAGCAGCGGCTTCACCCACTTGTCTAAGGGCTTCTGCCTGCGCGGTAGCAACTGCGACTATCGCTTTCGCTTCACCTTCTGCGCGTAATACTTGTTCTTCTTTATCAGCTTCTGCGGCTAAGACTACCGAGGCTTTTTGACCTTCGGCGCGATTAATAGCCGCCTGTCTGTCACCTTCCGATTCTAAAATTTGTGCCCGTTTGACTCGTTCGGCTTTCATTTGCGCTTCCATCGCTTGCATCACAGATTGAGGCGGCACAATATCTTTGATCTCATAACGAAGTACTTGAATACCCCAAGGGCCCGCAGCATCATTGATTGCAGCAACGATATTAATGTTTAGCACGTCTCTTTCTTCAAAAGTCTTATCGAGTTCCATTTTCCCTAATTCAGAACGCATAGTGGTCTGTGCTAGTTGAGTGACAGCAAACTCGTAATCGTCTATTCCATAGGTAGCCTTATAAGGGTCAAGCACTCGAAAATATAAAACCCCGTCTACTGACAGCGAAATATTATCTTTGGTAATAGCACTTTGTTCAGGCACATCGACAGCCTTTTCTTTCAACGAACGATCCGCAGATATATGGTCAATAAAGGGTACAATAAAATTTAACCCAGCTTCTTTTGTTGACTGATATTTACCAAATCGTTCTATCACATAGGCGCGGTTTTGTGGGACAAATTTAATTGAGGTTTTAAGTAACACCACCACAAACACTAAAACAAGAGTTTGTGCGGTCAAAATATAATCAAATAGTACTTCCATCACTGCCTTCCTTATTCGACACGGCTCGACTGCCGTAACTTAATATATATGGCCAAAATAGACAGTTATCAAGCTTTATTAATCCGTTAATTTAACCATGCATAACTGAATTTCATAAACACCGAACGCCCACTTTTGGTCAATGAAGTGAGAACATCATCTTGATAGGCAGAGTCTGAATAACCTACAAAAAATTTGGTGAGTGGGTTGAGTTTATACAAATATAAAAGTTGTGTGCTTAATCCTGCACTGTTGACTTCCACATTAAAGGTATAATTTTTTTGGTTACGTTCAATGTCAGAATACACCAGAATCAGACGTAAAAATTGGCGTTGGTTGAACTGATAAGTAGCACGAAAATCAGATAGGTTTGCAGTAAACAGTGGTAGATTATCCACATCAAGGTTTTGGTAAGTGTGACGGAGTTTAAACTGCAAACTTTTGCCTAAATTCCAATTTATAGAAGGGCGCACTAATCGTTGTTTACCTAAGCGGTTGTTGTCGTAGTCAATATGATCACCAAAACGTATAAATGTACTGAAATACCAGGATGGACTGGGACGTACTTTAAAATAAAAACTGCCCTGCTGCTCGGTGAATAATGTGCTGTTGTTAGTGATACTCAGAATACTTGGATCATCACGAAGTCCCACCTTATCTTGGGTCAGTACGCTTATTTCAAAGAAGGACTGGAATCGACCATTCATGCTCAGATTCACTTCGGACTCTTTTTCTATCAGTTCGTTATTATCGTTATGGCTGATATCCCAGTCACCGGATAATCTGACTTTATTCCACCAAGTGTTTTCACTGAACCAATTGTAACCACCGCCCACTACCAACTGATAACGGTCAGCCAAAGAGCCAAAACCTAAATCGGTACGAATACCTGATCCACTACTATTATGATTTACAAAAACATTCCAATTTCGCTCCTCGTGGGTATAACTGACTCGGTGAGCTCTGCCACTAAAAGCATCGGCTTTTTTTAGGCGTAGGGCAGTCTCTGAATAGTCGGTGTCCTGCTCACAGTTATTGTCACAAAAGTCTGAGTATAGGTCTATTGGATATTGCGTATCTGAACGTATTATTTGTGCTCGAAAGGTATCGTTAACTGTTAATTGATATTTAGCATCAATAGCATTGACGTAATTGTAATACCCCTCTGCATCACGCAAAGTGCCGGTCCAGCCAATTGATAATTGTTCAGATAAATCATAACGATAACGTAATGCGAGATTAAGTGATTCCTGTTCAAAATTAGCAATGCTAGAGCCCAAATTACCCGGTACTAGAAAGGTTGTGGACTCATCATTGGCAACAAAAAAACCAAAGGTATGTTGATCAATTCGTCCAGTCACTTTAGCCCCATAATCAGGTGCACCCACATTACGGGTATAAACAAGATTGTAGTTACTCGAAAAGTAGCCGGCTTTCTAAAAAGAAGATCCGTTTTTCATCAAAGAAAAGCGCAAAGGTGTCGTTAATACTCAACTGAGCTACATCGGCTTCCACCTGAGAAAAATCTGGATTGAAAGTGGCTTGTAAGGATATTTCAGGGGTAATGCCCCACTTCACATCCAAGCCTATTTCTGTATTTTCAGAGTCTTGCCATATTAAGCTTTCTTCTAAGTCACGACTCTGACCTTTGCCCAATACTAATGTGGGTACTAAGGCTAAATTTTTACCTTGTTTGGCTTGTTTGAAACCACCAATAGAGCCCATTTGACACAAATTACACAAATTATTTCGGTCTAGTGGCATATTCGAAATACGTAGACGATCAGCTCTTGGATAAAAGCGCACCAACTCAGCGCCCCAATTCTTATTGTCGCTACCTTCTTCAAAGTTTAAAATACGCAATGGAATAGCCATTTCTACCTAACCATCAGCAACAATTTTACCTGCTGATTGCCAGATACCATCCCAACTGTCACTCTCTCTACCGGTCATTTCATTTTGAATCGAATCAGCCTGAATACCATGAGGATTTACAAAGAACTGGTAAGCTAAACGACCATCATTAAAGGTATCAATCTTAATCCCAACTAGATCATCACTCCATATGCCATCTCTGTCTCTATAAAAAGCACTGATGTTCTCTATCTTGGGATCTTGGGCGATAAATGCCACATATAAGGTATCGCCATTTTCAAATATTTTGACTTGAGTAGATACTGGTGGACGTGTATTTTTAAATGGTTGAGTGACGTAATTGAGTTCCAGCTGTTTCGCTTGCTGCCATTGGGTATCGTCTAGCTCGCCATCGATTTTCATCTTTCCAGCAATATTAGGAATAGTTAATCTAGCAAAATCATTTGCAAGATTGGCTTTAGAAGTAGTTTGTTGTGCATATGTGATATTAGCATAGGCGATAAAAAGTAATAAACAGATGAAGATTCGAGACATTTATATTGCTTCCGATTAACAAACTATGTATGCAAAATAAGATTTATGACTATCATAGCAAGGTAAACTAAATGTGCAGTAAGAACATATTTATGCGTTAAATCAACCTGTTAGCCCGACAGGTTACATATGCCGCCGTTGCGGGCACTATGTTTGCCTGCACTCAACACTTTGACCACAAAATGGAAGGTAATACTAACAGACGTGACACCTTGACAATGTGCCATACACATATTGAACATCACTGAACCAACAGAAACATGTCATCCATTTTGTGGCTACTGAACGCCAGATTTTTACAATTTTGACAAACAAGCGCTTACCTTTGTAGCCAGCCTAGGTTATCTATTGATGTGTCAAAAGCCCTTAATTTAAATGCAAATCACGGGTCATGTTTTCGTTTTTAGCGCGGTGCACAATGATGTTATCTTCGATGCGAATACCCCCAAAAGGTCGTAAACTATCAACCACGTTCCAATTAATATATTTGCTTTGCTCACTGCTTTTTAGCTCCGCCAATAAACTATGAATAAAATATAAACCTGGTTCAATAGTAAAGACTTGTCGTGCTTCAATAGTGCGGGTATTACGCAAAAATGGATGGGCCTCAGGAGGGGGGTTTGGCGTGCCTCTATCATCAGAAACATGCCCCGCCACATCATGTACTTGCAAGCCAAGGAAATGCCCAATACCGTGGGGATAGAAGGTATTAACAATGCCTGTTTCAAGCATATCGTTAGCGTCCAAATACACTAGACCAGTTTCACATAAAAGGGCTGCGACTTGATGATAAGCACTGGTATGAATTTGAACATAAGACACACCTGGTTTTAACTCATTCACACATTGTTGCGTAATGTGATGCATGGATGCGATTAAGTCTGCAAACACCCCTTTTTCTCGAGAATAAGTGCGGGTAATATCAGCAGCATAACCATTAAAATTTGCCCCCGCATCAATTAAAAAAGAACGAGCTTGAGTCGGTGCTTCTGTTTCTAAATGGGTGTAATGCAATATGGATGCGTTTTCATTTAGTGCAACAATATTATGATAGGGGACTTGGTTGTCACCTTGCCTAACTGCTCCAAGATAAGCCAAATTAATATCAAACTCACTTAGCCCCTGTTCAAAAGCAATTTTAGCAGCACGATGACCATCAATCGCGATACGGTTTGCCTCACGCATGCACGCTAACTCATAATCTGTTTTATAGGCACGTTGATAATGGAAGTAATGCATCACCCTATCTGGATTCACTAATTCAAAACCCAAGGCCTTAGCGACTTCAATATATTCGCCAATATAAGCATATTTGCTTTTATCAAAAGGCAGATGTTTTTCTACCGCATTAGCATGAGTCAGTAATACTATATCGAACTGCTCAGCCCAAAAATCATTTGGCTCATCAGATACTTTATGCCAAAAATCCTTAGGGCGGTAAAATACTAACTTTGGCTTATCAACACCATTTACAATCAGCCAACAATTTGGATTATCGATCACGGGTAACCAAGCCTTGAACTGAGGGTTCACTATGAAAGGATAGTGGTTATCGTCCAAAAATAAGCGCTTACCTTGCCCTGAATGGATGATCAAACCTTCAATACTCTCCCGCTGAATAGCTTCACGGGTGCGGCTTTGTAACTCTGAAATATGTTGTGGATAGGTTTGTGCTATTTGCACTAATCGTGTTGATTGTGTTGATTCTGCTAGAACTGACATGCCTGACTCTCATCAAAGAATATAATAGTAGATTAACATAAGCTTAAGGCTGTTGGCCTTGTATATGTTACAAAGACCTATCTAACTTTTTGGTTGTATTTCCATGGTGGCTAATTTCTTAAACAGGTTCTCATTGCCACCTAAATGTTGACTGTATATCTGTTGATAAGCCAACACTGCTTTCACATAATTGCGGGTTTCTTTATAGGGAATGGTCTCTATCCATAAGTCTAAGGGCATATTACCTTTTTCAGGTAGCCACTGTTGTACCCTACGCCAACCAGCATTATAAGATGCGGTGGCCAATATGGCATTGTTATCCATTTTATCCATCAGATAACGCATATATTGGGTACCCAGCTCAACATTTCGGTTGGCATTAAATAAACTATTTTTTTTGATTTTTTTCTTGGCGAGATAACGTGCCGTTCTCGGCATTACTTGCATTAAGCCCAAAGCACCGGCGTGCGAAGCTGCGTCTGGCATAAAAGAGCTCTCACGTCTGACGATGGCATATACCCAAGCGACATCAATATTGTTTTTCTTAGCATTACTTTGCATTTGACTATCAAACGGCATCGGGAAACGTCGACTCAAATCATCCAGATAGCCTGATTTGGAAAAACCAAAAATAGCTTGATCATGCCAGTTCTGCTGGCTGGCAAGCACAGCTGCGGTTATCTTCTGTTGATGGGTCAATTGGCCCTGCAAAGAAATCCACTCTCGTCTTGCACTAAGATTACGGCTTAACTTTCTAAACTCAAAAGCCCTCTGGGCAGAGGGCAATGCAGCCACCTCGTCTATTTCCTCTTGGGAAATGAGTAATGGATTGTCATTTAAGCTAGCCATTTCAGACAATTTCCCACTTGCTAAAAATCCATAATAATGACGCTGTTTAGCTAATTTATGTAAACCTTCGTCAGCTAATGCTTTAGCACCCACCTGCTCATAAGCTTGCGCTTTCCAATATTGAAACACATTATTATCGGCTGAGTTGCCAGGTACAAGGTTTATGACATCTAACGCATTTTGCCAATTTTTTTGCCTTAAGACATGGGCTAAATGCCAACGTAATAATTCTGCATCAGGTTCCAAACTTGTGGCTTTTTCTAGCCAAAATTCTGCTTGCTCATGATCTACTAGTGCTAAAAAAGTGGCAAACTGGTGTGAAATTTGTTTTTGTTGGGATCTCGAAAAAGTGAAATTACGCGACAGTTTTTTCCAGCTACGTAACGCTAAATCCCTGTTACTGCTGATAAGGCGTTTTAAACCATAAACCAGTATTTCAGTTTCCTTTTCTGGGAATTGACCCGGAAAATTAGACAGACGAGAAACTTGGCTAGGTGAACGGCGCACCTTTAACCAAAGATCGGCTAAATATTGCTGTTTCTTTGGCATCAAGGTTTTTAAATAGGGGAGCAAAGTATGATTACCACCGTCAGCCGCCAAGGACACTCTTTTCCATACTAATGCTGATGTCCGCTTGCCAGCCTTGTGCCAGGCCTTGAATAATTCATTACAGTCATTAGGCTGTGATTTGCCCACTACCCACAGATTTTCTGCCAACTCAAATGCTTCAGTATTAGATGGGTCTTTTTGCAACAACATTTGTGCGTACTTGCAGTTTAAAGCGACATTACCCATATCTCGATAAGCATGCATAAACATTTCAGGTTGATTTTTTTTGGCTAGATAGAACAACCACTTTTTACGTAAATGTCTGTCTAGAGGAGATGATTCATATTGGGCTAAAAAACGTTCTATTTGTTTTTTATTCGCCATAAAAGGAAACTTACTTAAGGTTTTCAATTCAACGTAAGGCTTTAATGGATAACCCTCAAGTTGTTTCATAACCTTTTTAAAGGCATTGCTATTGGGATTATACGCAAGCCCCTCTGCTTTAATAAAAAGGTTTCGTTGTTGCTCACGATCGAGCTTAGGCGCTGCCACTGCGGTCTGGGTAAACAAAGCAGTCATAATTACGAAGCAGAGTAAATAGCAAGTAGTCACACGTTCCAAAACATCAATAGATGGCCAGCTTAAGGATAAGGCATGATATTAACAAACTTGCTTAATGATGAATGCGAGTATTTTGAATAATTCACACATTAACTGGCATGACCAGTTGAATTGACTGTATTCACCCACATGTAACAAACCATAGATTTTTTGTTAAAGTTAGGTTGCCCTTTCCATTTTTTTTTACAACAATTCATATATTCTGTACTCGGAGGGCCATTGGCTTCTTCCAAACCCACGCTTTGGCGATAGCCACAGGAGATGATCATGATATACGAAGGTAAGAGCCTCACGGTTAACTTACTGCAAGATGGTATTGCAGAATTAGTATTTGATGCGCAAGGTTCAGTGAATAAGTTTGATCAACAAACTGTTGCTGACTTAGATGCAGCGACGCAGGCACTTGTAGTCCATCAGGATATAAAAGGTGTATTCGTTCGCTCAGCAAAATCCACTTTCATTGTAGGTGCTGATATCACTGAATTTACTGCGTTGTTTGATATGCCAGATGCAGAAGTATTGACTTGGGTAGGCAAAGCCTCTCAAGTATTTGACCGCTTTGAAGACTTACCTTTCCCCACTATTGCAGCGATAAACGGTTTTGCACTCGGAGGCGGTTGTGAAATGACTTTGGCCTGTGATTTTCGTGTAGCAGATACTACCGCCAGCATAGGCTTACCGGAAGTGAAACTAGGCTTAATGCCAGGCTTTGGTGGTACTGTACGTCTTCCTCGTCTAATTGGTGCAGATAACGCACTAGAATGGATGACCACAGGGCGTGATCGCAAGGCTGCAAAAGCCATGGCTGAAGGCGCTATAGATGCGGTTGTTGCACCACAGAAATTAACTGAAGCAGCACTTAGCATGCTTAAAGACGCTATAGCTGGCGACTTTGATTGGCAGGCACGCCGTGCTGAGAAAAAGGCACCCCTGACACTCAATCAAAACGAAGCCATGATGAGCTTCTCCACTGCAAAAGCGATGATTTTCGCACAAGCTGGTAAACATTACCCCGCACCTCATATGATGGTAGAGACCGTATCAAAAGCCGCTGGTCTTGACAGGAGTGGAGCCCTTAGATTAGAAAATCAAGGGTTTGCTAAATTAGCTAAAACCGATGCAGCAAAAGCCCAGGTAGGTATATTTTTAGCTGATCAGTTGGTTAAAGGTAAAGGTAAAAAACAAGCCAAAGCCGCTAAAAAGATAATCAAACAAACAGCCGTCTTAGGTGCAGGGATCATGGGTGGCGGTATCGCTTACCAGTCTGCGGTGAAAGGCACGCCTGTTATCATGAAAGACATTAACCAAGCTGCATTAGACTTAGGTTTAAAAGAAGCCGCCACTATTTTAGGCAAGGGCATGAAGCGCGGCAAAGTCGACGCCGCCACCATGGCATCGACGCTGAATAGCATCGTGCCTACATTAGAATACTCGGCCATTAAAGACGTTGATTTGGTGATTGAAGCGGTCGTCGAAAATCCTAAAGTGAAAGGCATAGTATTGGCGGAAACAGAACAGCATGTATCTGATGATGCGATTATTTGTTCTAACACTTCGACTATCTCTATTAATCATTTAGCTAAAAGCCTGAAAAAACCAGAACGCTTTTGTGGTATGCACTTTTTTAACCCCGTACACAAAATGCACCTTGTTGAAATTATTCGTGGTGAGAACACCTCTGAAGATACCATTTCAGCTGTTGTTGCAGCCACGTTAAAAATGGGTAAGACCCCTATCGTGGTCAACGATTGTCCAGGCTTTTTAGTTAACCGTGTATTATTTCCTTACTTTGCTGGTTTCAGTAGGTTAATTATGGATGGCGCAGATTTTGTTGCCGTTGATAAAGTCATGGAGAAAATCTTTGGCTGGCCTATGGGCCCTGCTTATCTTCTTGATGTGGTAGGCATGGATACGTCTGACCATGCATCTAGCGTCATGGCTGATGGTATTCCAGAGCGTATGCAGAAAATTGCTAACGACCCAGTGACCTTGTTATATAAAGCCAATCGCTTAGGACAGAAAAATGGCGCTGGTTTCTATAATTTTAGCTTAGACAAACGTGGTCGCCCAGCTAAGGTAGCAGCGCCAGAAGCTTACGAATTGTTCGCTCCACATTGCGCCACCAAACGTGATTTCAACAAAGATGAAATCATTGCACGGGTAATGATCCCTATGGCCAATGAAGCCATTCGTTGTCTTGAAGAGGGTATCGTTGCCAGTGCAGCTGAAGCTGATATGGCATTGCTTTATGGCTTAGGCTTTCCTCCCTTTAAAGGGGGAATATTCCGCTTTATCGAAACGATGGGCTTAGCCAACTTTGTAGCATTAGCCGATAAATACGCTGATTTAGGCCCGGTTTATCAGATTTCTGATGGTGTCCGAGAAATGGCTGCCTCCAACAAATCATATTTTGCGTAGTCTTTGTTACATTTATTCAGGAGAAGATCATGAAAGAAGTCGTAGTAGTTGATTGTATACGCACACCTATGGGTCGCTCTAAAGGCGGTATTTTTCGCAACGTGCGCGCAGAAACCTTATCTGCACATTTAATGTCAAAATTGGTTGAACGTAATCCGAACCTTGATCCTAATGATATAGAAGACATCATTTGGGGGTGTGTGCAGCAAACCAAAGAGCAAGGTTTCAACATTGCCCGTAACGCACAATTATTAACGAATATCCCTCGCTCAACAGGTGCAGTAACAGTCAATCGTTTATGTGGTTCATCTATGCAAGCTTTACATGACGCCACTAGCGGCATTATGTCTGGGCGTGGTGACGTGTATATGATTGGTGGTGTTGAACATATGGGCCATGTACCTATGGATTTCAATTTAGACTTTCACCCAGGTATTGCTAAGCATACCGCCAAAGCATCCGGCAGCATGGGCATGACGGCAGAGTTGTTAGGCCGTCAAAACGGTATCACCCGTGAAATGCAAGATGCCTTTGGTGCGCGCTCACACCAACGAGCCCATCAAGCTTCACTCGAGGGGCGCTGGGCCAATGAAATAGTCGCCACACAAGGCCATGACGTAGACGGTATTTTAAAGTCTATAAGTGTAGATGAAACGATCCGTCCTGACTCTACGGCTGAATCTATGGCAGCCCTAAGACCGGTATTTGATCCGGTTAACGGAACTGTCACAGCAGGTACTTCGTCTGCCTTGTCTGACGGTGCATCCGCTATGTTAATTATGTCAGCAGATAAAGCTAAAGCTCTCGGGTTAACCCCACGCGCTAAAATTCGCGCTATGGCAGTAGCAGGTTGTGACGCAGCGATTATGGGATTTGGTCCCGTACCTGCCACCCAAAAAGCGCTGAAACGTGCTGGTATGACAATGGCTGATATAGAACTAGCTGAATTTAACGAAGCGTTTGCAGCACAAGCGCTATCTTGTATTAAACAACTAGGTTGGATTGATAGTTATGACGACAAAGTCAACTTGAACGGCGGTGCAATTGCACTAGGCCACCCTTTAGGGTGTTCTGGTTCTCGTATATCCACCACCTTAATCAACCTAATGGAAGACAACGATAAGACTGTTGGTTTGGCCACTATGTGTATTGGTTTAGGTCAGGGTATTGCAACGGTATTTGAGCGTGTTTAACTAACTCAAAATCCTATTCAAAAAAAGCACTACCTCTGATGGTGGTAGTGCTTTTTTTTGGATTAATTAATGTTTTGGATGTGTGAATTGCCTTCACGAGTGATGTGAATAGCATGCTCTACTTGTAAGATGCTGCTTTTTGTTTCATCACCTGCACTAAGCGCTGCTTAACCTGAGGTGTTAAACCTAAACTCACTAAAAACGAGGAAAACGCTGAGATAAGCACTATGCTTTTTAGAATTTTTACGCCTGTGAATAGCATCACTATCGCTAAAATCGCGACATAAGCTAAACCAATCATCCCCAAAAACAAGCACAAGCCTTGTATATCTTTATTCATGTCACTCTCCAAAACAATATAACTCGATTTTGATTGAAAATTTGATAGATGTCATCAAACAATATGTAACGGGATTTATCCTATCATCCTCGATACATGTTGCCATCAAACTAAATATTGTTTAAAAAACTCTACCGTGCGCGACCATGCAAGCTCAGCCGCTTTAGGATCATAGCGACTGGTAGAATCATTATGGAAACCATGCTGAGTATTCGGATAAAAATATGCAGAGTAGTCTACATTGTTAGCTTTTAAAGCGACTTCATAATCAGACCAAGTGGCGTTAACTCTTTTATCGTTTTCAGCGAATTGCAGCATCATTGGTGCTCTAACATGTGTAACTAAGTCACCTTTAGCGGGTGTGCCATAAAAAGGCACAGCAGCATTGATAAGCTCAGGCGCCGAAGCTGCCAGCATGTTACTGACATACCCTCCAAAACAAAAACCAACCACACCTAATTTACCTGTGCTAGACGTATGTCTTTTCAGGTAGCTGGCAGCTGCTATAAAGTCTTGGTCTATTTTTTCTCTGTCCATACTTCGCTGCATAGCACGACCATCGTCGTCATTACCTGGATATCCCCCCATAGAGAATAATGCGTCAGGTGCAAATGCGATAAACCCTTGCTTAGCTAAGCGTCTTGCAACATCTCGAACGTAAGGGTTGAGCCCTCGGTTTTCATGCACCACTAACACAGCCGGAGCTTTGTCGTCCAAGTTGCTCGGCACAACTAAATAGCCACGGCCTTTGCCATGTCCATTCGTTGATTCAAATTCTTGATAGGTCGCTGTAATGTCTTTATCGTTAAACGACACTTGCCCAGCAAGAGCATAATTTGGCGTGAGGGCACTCGTTACCGCACCCAGGGTTAACCCCGCCAGTGATAATGAACCTAAACGACTTAAAAAAGTCCGCCTGTCGATATCACCATGGGCATAGTCATCGTACCAATCAAAGGCTTGCTGCGGGATCTTTTCAGGTGATATATGTGACATAATTTTCTCCTATTGGCATGAAAAATCTATACCAGCATAGTCTAAATAACGACGATCCAGCACACTTTGTTTTTGATGAAAACTGGGAAATCCTTGAGTTGTGGCAAACTCATTTGGCTAACCAACACTTACCAGATTGCATGGCAGCAACAGACGGCGCAGTGACATAATGCATTTGATTAAAGTCAATCATATCTTGGTTTCATATCTGTCCAGCCCACAACAAACAACTCACCTACAGACTGTTTACATAAAAAACCAAAGTCGTAAAGTTTAAGGTACTTAAGCACCTAAACAGCCCACAAAACAATCAGCCTACTAACCTAACAATATAGATGTAAATCAGTAGTATCCGCGACTCGGCGAATTAGACATTTTTAGCGATACAGAGGTATGGAAGTGAATTTCCCAACACATAGGTTTTATGAAGACGTACTGGCACTTTTTTGTGCAGGTGTATTGGTATCTTTTGGCGTGGTGTTGTTTGGTACGCATAATTTACTGACTGGCGGCACTGCTGGCATTGCCATTATTGGTACACACCTTTTTGATATGAGCTTTGGGTTATTATTTTTTTTGGTCAACATACCCTTTTACTATATTGCCTGGACGCAATTAAGTAAGCGTTTCACTATCAATACGTTTATCTCAGTG
>CAJQKX010000029.1 GCA_905479025.1 uncultured Paraglaciecola sp. | reverse complement strand
TGGAGGTCCTTAACGTACAATATCATCCGCAAGTGAGCGGTGATGTTGAAAGGCTGTCAGAAAGCCAAAAAGTAGCCATCTTCAGAACGCTGCAGGAGGCGGTGACCAATACCCTTAAGCATGCCAATGCAAAGCACTTTTATGTTGACCTACACATAACACCAGCAATGTTATCTTATCCATTGAAGATGATGGTCAGGGCATGCCACCTCATGCCGCTTCATCAGGTGGCGAGTTCGGCCTACATGGTATTGAAGATAAAGTGATAAGTTTAGGGGCCATGTTCAAATTGACAGTGATAACACGTTTAGGATTGTTATCACCTTGCCTTTGCGGGACAACGCTCAGTAGTTGGTTTTTCTAAATTGTTCATAGCAGACTGTGCAGACCGGGGGCAGGTCTTGTATTTTGCAACAAAGCCACTTATTTGAAAATGAGCAAAGGAGAGTCAGTCATTGACTCATTAAAACTATTCAAAAAAGGGGAAAGCTATGGATGCACTATGACTTGAAAGGGCAGGTTGTCTGGAAATCGCTGTGAGGAGCCGGATAGCAGATAAATAATGGCTGGCAGGTGATGCCGAATAAATGTATCTGTGATAAATCACCGATTTTCGACGAAAAATTCACGAGTCAAAATAGTGTAAAAAAATTTGACCGTGCGCTGTAATTTGAATGTTCTGAATGTCTCCTGAGCGCTCACAGCCGTTTATCAGATTAAGTCAAAACCTATTAATCCAAACTGTCTGTTAGGATATGTGCTACTTCACCTAAGCAGTCTAAATTCTTTTTCTTTCTCTTTCTCTTTTGCTTTTTACTGTTTCTTTCTTGCTTTCTACTAGTCCCTGCTTTTACTGAGCCATTGACCTATTCCGTTAACTCACCGCGTAAATTGGCAATTAATTGTCTTTTGATGTGATTTGCTGGCATGTCTTTGCTGAGTAAATAATGTAACTTGGCCAAAGCGGCTTCAGGGGTCATGTCTTGGCCTGACACTACGCCTATTTCTCGTAATACATGGCCGTTAGCATAACCGTTCATATTGACTTTGCCACGCACACATTGAGTGCAATTCAAGACAATCACACCTTGTTGATCTGCAATGGATAATTGTTTCAACAATCTTGCGTTCTGTGGGGCGTTACCCACTCCAAAGCTAAGCAAAATAAGGGCTTTAACCGGTTGTTGTAAGATGTTTTTAATCACATCAGTACTGATACCTGGGTACAAGGTTACTACACCAATAGGCTGGGATTCAATTTGACTAACATGGAGGTTTTTTGTGGTGTCTATGCCCAATAGTTTGTTGTTAACCTCAATGTTAATACCTGCTTTGAGTAATGGCGGAAAGTTAGGTGAATCAAACGCATTAAATCCATCGGCATCTAGTTTGCGGCTACGATTGCCTCTAAAAAGCTGATTATTAAAAAACAAGGTGACTTCAGCAATAGGATAGTTAGCTGCTATGTACAACGCATTAAGTAAGTTGATCTGCCCGTCAGAACGCAGCTGGGCAAGGGGGATTTGCGAGCCCGTGACAATAACGGGTTTCCCCAAATCTTCTAACATAAAAGACAACGCTGAGGCTGTGTAAGCCATAGTGTCTGTGCCATGTAGAATAATAAAAGCATCGTATTGAAGGTAGTTTTGCTGGATATCATTGGCAATTTTTTGCCAATCAGATGGACTCATATCAGAAGAGTCAATTAAGTTATTGTATTCGTGTATGGTAAAGTCGGGCATTTCGCTGCGATGAAACTCGGGCATATTAGCTAAGGTTTGAGATAAAAAACCTGCTGCAGGAATAAAACCTTGAGAGGAGGGGCGCATACCAATAGTGCCGCCGGTATAAGCTACATAGATGTGTTTTTTCATAATGATGTTTTATTATTATTTTTAACTACTGTAACGCTTGTTCTCGAAATTAACCAATAATTCCATTAAATTAGAGGTGGAAAGATTGGTCTACAAATATGATTAATATAAGTGACGTGCTCATAATGAAAACTAAGAAAAGTATGATGAAAAATAGGCTAATGGGATGTTTGTTATTGGTATTTTGTGCCAGCAGTTTGGCTGCTCCCAATGTATTGCCCATGCGCGAACGCGCGCAACTCATCAACCAGATTTTAGATGACAGATTACAACACTTATTACCAGGCCTGATGCGCCGCGAAGGTATTGATATGTGGGTGTTGATATCACGGGAATATAATGAAGACCCAATACTTAAAACCATGCTCCCTGCCAACTGGTTATCTGCGCGCAGGCGCACAATTCTTGTACTTTTTGACCCCGGTGAAGGGAAACCCATCGAACGTTTAGCCGTTGCAAGATATGCAGTGGACACCTTATTCAGAAAATCCTGGGATAAAGAAAAACAACCTAATCAATGGGACAGTCTTGTTAAGTTAATTAAGCAGAAACAACCCAAAAAAGTGGCGGTTAATCAATCGAAACATTTTGCATTAGCAGATGGGATCACTGCCACAGAATATGAGGCGTTCAGCCAAGCCTTAGCTAAACAAAGTGAGACTCAACTGATATCGTCGGAAAAATTGGCCATCGCCTGGCTTGAAACTCGTAGTGAGATGGAAATGCAGGTTTATCCAAATTTGATTGAATTAGGTCATCAAGTGATAGCTGAAGCCTTTTCGAATCAAGTGGTAAAACCGGGGGTGACTACGACAGACGATATAGTGTGGTGGTTAAGAGAGAAGGTATTAGATTTAAGGTTACAAACGTGGTTTCATCCCACTGTATCATTACAGCGTTCAAGCAATGAAAAGTTTGACCACTTACAAGCATTCAGTGAGCGGCCTAAAGCGCAAATCATTATGCCCGGTGATTTGTTACATATGGATTTCGGTTTGAGCTATTTACGCCTTCATTCAGATCAACAGCAACATGCTTATGTGCTTAAACCCAATGAAACGGACGTTCCACTTTATTTGAAAAAAGCCTTAGCCAGTGCCAATCGTTTGCAGGATATATTTACTGCACACTTCAAGTTAGGTCGCACAGGCAATGAAGTGTTAAAGCTATCACGTCAACAAGCTATCAAGGAAGGGATTAAACCTTCAATTTACACCCATCCCATTGGATACCATGGACATGCTGCAGGCACTACTTTGGGTATGTGGGATTCCCAAGGTGGTGTGCCAGTGCAAGGGGATTACCCCCTACATTTCAACACCGCATATTCTATAGAGCTCAATGCTGCCACTTTTATCCCCCAGTGGAATAAAGAAATCCGCATTATGCTTGAAGAAGACGCTTACTTTGATCAATCTGGTGTGAGCTATCTAGATGGTCGTCAGACCCAATTTCATTTAATAAAATCAAAATAAAGAGACTCATAATGAATCGAAAACACCTTGCCCTTGCCGTTGCTTTTTCGCTGGGGTTAGTCGCTTGTAATCAGTCACATACAGTACAAACGCAAAAAGTAGACGAAGCAAGTGTGATAACAAGCTTATCTGAGTCTGAAAAGGTCAATGTGCTGTTTCAAGCCTACTTTGATGAAACTATGCAGATGAACCCTATATCGGCTACCTTCGTGGGGATAAACGACTACAATGACCGATTTAGCCCTCCTATTAATCAACAAAACCGTGATCTCTTTTTGGCTTTTGAAGAAACCTATTTAGCTAAAATAACAGCCATAGATGCATCGGCTCTGAGCGGACAGGATTTATTAAGTTATGAAATATTTTTAAGGGACAGAGAAATTGCCATCAAAGGTGAGCCATTCCCCGGACATCTCATGCCCATCCATCAAATGGGCGGCGCACATACTTATTTCGCCTCCCTAGGCTCAGGTAAAAGTGCTCAGCCATTTAATACAGCAGATGATTACCGTCACTTTATGAGCCGAGCACAAGGTTTTGCGACTTATATGGATAGTGCGATTGTGGCCATGGAAGAGGGGATCCAAAAGTCTATTGTGCTACCTAAACCTTTGATCCAAAAAGTGCTGCCGCAGTTACAGGTTCATATGGTAGAAGATGTAACGACTAGTGTCTTTTATGCGCCTTTAGAAACCTTGAAAGAAAATGAAAACATAACAGATGTGGTTAAAAATCACATTACAAAAGACTACATTGATACCATAAAGAATATCATCATTCCGGCCTATGGCCGTATGCATCAATTTATGCAACAAAGCTATTTACCAAAGGGCCGTGATACTGTTGGTTTACATGACTTACCTGATGGCAAAGCATGGTATGAGTTCAGAATCGAAACCAATACGACCTTGCCCTTAACTGCTGATGCAATTCATACTTTTGGCCAACAAGAAGTGGCACGTATTCTAGCTGAAATGACTAAGGTTAAAATAACAGTAGGATTTGGAGGTGACTTACCCGCCTTTTTTGAATTTTTACGTACCGATGCACAATTTTTCTTTGATTCAGAGCAGGCTTTAATTGATGGTTATACCCAAGTAAAAGAAAAAATAGACAGTCGTGTCCCTCTGTTGTTTGAAGTATTTCCCAAGGCTGACTACGAAGTCAGGGCAGTTGAAGCATTTCGAGCCGCATCATCCGCTGGAGCCAGCTATCAGAGCCCAGCACCAGATGGCTCTAGGCCAGGTATATTTTATATCAATGCGTATAACTTAAAAGCTCAGCCCAAATACTTGATGGAAACCCTGAGTATTCACGAAGCGGCTCCCGGTCA
>CAJQKX010000028.1 GCA_905479025.1 uncultured Paraglaciecola sp. | reverse complement strand
TTAAGAGTGCGCGTTTTGTCATATGAACCTCAAAAAAACTGTTTGATTTTGGAAAAGTTTTTGACGGCCAGTGTTGCTAAACCGCCAACATTATTGCTTTTGATAGCACGATAGTCTTCTCGGCTTTTCTGAATAATCTTCTTGAGCGAACGGTTACTTTCTCCACCGACGCGCATTTTCAAAAAAACCTCAGGAACGTAGGCAAGTTTAATCTGCCCTTTTACCAAATACCGCAGCATCGCATCGTAATCGGCCGCGATCCGATAGCTTGTGTCATAAGCCCCCCATTCCTGGAAAACGTTTTTGCGAAGATAGAGCGTTGGGTGCGGCGGCATCCAGCCTTTTGCAAGACGGTCGGGCGTATATGCACCAGAGCGCCATTTGCGAACGATGCGTGATGTATCATCGCTGTTCACATAATCCAGATCTCCGTAAACTCCGTCGATTGAGGGGTCTTCTAACGCAGCTGCGACTTGTTGTAATATCGTGTCATTGGCGAAAAAGTCGTCAGAATGCATCAAGCCGATGATGTCTCCTGTCGCACGCGCTATTCCCTTATTGATGGCATCATAAATCCCGCCGTCCGGAGCGCTTTGCAAAGAAACGGTCGCATTTTTCAGTCTCTTGATGACGTCAAGTGTACCATCTGTAGATCCACCATCCTGGATGATATGTTCGACCGGTGCATAGCTTTGAGACTGAAGACTGGACAGCACATCTGGGAGAGTGCTCGCGCGGTTGTAAACAGCCGTGACAATCGAGATCTTGGGAGTATTCATGCCGTGTTTTGAACTCTTTGCCGTATGAGGCTCTGTCTAGTGGATTGAAGCGATGGCACATCTACACCACTTGGTGGAGTTTTCCAGTAGATATCAGACAAATTTCAAGCGGTCTTCATTGCGCGGGCCGAACAGAGAAGTTAATTTTAGCATAGAAGACTAAAATTCCAAAATGTAGATATAAAACAAAGAGTGACCGGAATATACGATCAAAATTCCCGCCATTCGTGCTGAGAGAATAAGCCATAATTAGGCCGCCAAATGTAACGTAGCGCAGGGGAATAATAGTCTGTAATCGCGTTGTTATTGCCATAAGCCAGCCCCAAATAACCCCGTAGATCGCAACTGCCAAGGCTGAGAGCATGTAATCGCCTTTTGTTATGAGCGAGAGCATTGCATATCCACCAACCGCACCACCGTGGCTATTGGTTCCAGTCGCGTTTAGAAAGGGGTAGAATTTTTTGCTGACTGCCGCTCCAAAAGCCTCAAATTCACTCTGTAGCCCGGGGATCGTCGAGGCAAGTCCATTCGCAAATAAGACATTCAGGTTGAATGTTTCTGGGAACGTACCTGGTATGATTTGGATGACTGCCAAGCTTCCATCATAGCCGTTTAAACGTTTGGTGATCAGATCTGTACCAAAGGACAATACATGGCTACTTGTTCCATTCGTTCCCATAAACTTGATACGTTCAATGAGGGCGACTATGGAAATTCCCCCAAAGCCAACATCGTCGGAAATGCGTCGCACTGCCATTGCAAGTGGAAAGCTGAAAAACAAAACAACGGTACCGCCAAGATAGAAGGAGAGACGCCGGAACGGGATGGTAAAATCGCCGAACCGAATGAGCGTGATAACAATGCTCATGTAAACGATTTCGAGCAGGAATGATTTGCTTCCTTGCAACAGTTGGGAGGCGACGTAGGTGCTCAGAAGCAGGTACAATCCGATCCTCATTTTTGGAGAGATAACACCCGGTAAGGAGATCAAGATTGCTAAGGAAAACGGGGCAATAAATTCCACAGGTAGAAGCAACTCGCAGAAGCTCAGAATGCGCCCCCCAACACTTGGAGACACCACAGCCAATGCAGAGACCACCGTATATAGCCCGCCTGTTCCAAGAAGCAGCACAAAGAGGCTCTGCATCTTCCATTGCAACTCGTTATGCCGAAAGAGAGACTCTCTAGGGTAGGGGCAGGCCAATCTCAAAATAAGCATTAGAGGTATCAAGAACGCCAAATTAGCGATGGCGAGCCAGTTCAGCGTATCCACATGCAATTGCGTGTTGATGCGGTAGAGTGAGATGAATTTGAACAATTCTGGGTTTGAAAATAAGAACAAAGGCCGCAGAAAGTAAAAGGCCCAAATCGATAAAATACTGATGCTTAATATGACTTGATCGATACGGCGGATATCTCCGCAAAATGCATATTGAATGATCACCAAGGGTATAATTGCGCCTAAATAGGCCATCCCGAACCGCAGATCCAAGCTTAAGGCATAAAGCGCGGCGACAATCATTGCTAATATGAAAAGAATGGTAACGCGCATTTATCAGGTAGCCCTAGCCCTAAGTCGTCGCTCAACTATAAAGCGCTTGTAAGCAAGGACCAGCCGCTGAAAAAATTCGCTCTTTCTCAGGGTTAGATAGCTTTTGAATTTCCAAATGCGTTCGACCTTGCAACGCGTCGCTTGGATTTGCTTGGGCGTCAATCGGGCGGCCGCTGTAGGACTCAAA